>JACMLA010000484.1 GCA_014379815.1 Bryobacteraceae bacterium
TATATCCGACAACCGGTTCGTGCAGATCGCGTATCAGACCACGGTCCAGCGCCACGCCTACGACAGAGGAAAGAAGACTCTTGGTGACGCTGAACGTCATGTCGACCCGGTTGGGATTACCCCATTCGGCAACGATTCGTCCATGGCGCAGGATGATCCCTGTTTCGGACCCTCGTTCGGTAAAAGGCCCGAGAGGTTCGCCGTAAGCTTCCCGGGCAAATGTCAGGTCATGGGCTCGCCGCAGATCCTTCGGTGTCTTCGACTCGGCTGTCTTAATGAAGTCAATTGCCTGCTTTAACTTGTCTTCGTGGAAACCGGCATCAGCCGCAGTTGTGACGGACCATGTGTGACGAGGCGGGAAGTAGGAAGAAGTCTGCGCCTGCAGGGCGACGCAGGTGAGCAGTAGAATGACAATTCGCCGGGGCATCATGCGTATGCCCTGCATTGTACCCGCGGTTTATGGGATATCGGCCACAGGCTCGGGACGGCCCAGCGCGATATCTCCGATCGCATCCTTCAGGACGGTGCCAATGCAGATCTGATTGTGGACATCCTGCACGCCGCGGACGCGCCAGGCGCACTCACCGGCTTCGCGCTTCTGCTCCCGGGAGCTTACAGTTCCCGTGAGAGTCACCTGACCCGAAGCGAGCTCAACCTCAATCTCGCTGGCATCCACGTGCGGGCTGTGCAGCAGCTCTTCGCTTACCTCCTCATGAATGCGTGCGTCTGTGCGAGGCACGGGTTTTGGTCCACGTCCGGAATGTCCGCTGCTTTGCAGATCGCGGTAGCGGTCATCCTGACCGTAGTCCCGGCCGACAAAATTCTCATTCGTGTACTGCCTGCTCATTGCGAGTCCCCTTTTTCTCTGATCGCTGCCGGGGCCGCCGGCAGATATGCGATAGACCATGCCGTTGTTGTCATGCCGCTCAGTAACGCAATGCCGCAGGAGCGATTCATGCAGGGGAGACGCTGTCTTTGCTTGTTACTCGCCCACTTTCACAGTGACAGGATCTCCCGTGCTGCCCTCTGGCCGGTCAGAATCGCACCGTGCACGAGCCCGCTTCTTCCAGTCGACTCGCTAGCTTCGCCCGCAAAGAAAAGGCGGTTTCCAACTGGCGCGGCAAGTTGCGCGGTTGCGTCTGTGTTACCAGCGGTGACATAGCTGTAGGCCCCTTTTGACCATTCGTCGGTTTGCCAGTTGTGGGTATGCGCGGATACGAGGCTGTCTTCGATCCGGCTCCGGCCAGTATTCAGAAGACGCGACAACGCATCCAGTGCCCTGTCGATAATTTCTGCGCGAGTCAATGCGCTCAAACGGGCAGCGCGTGGGCCGCCACACCATGCCGTAAGCACCGGAGCAGTGACGGGCAGGTGCGTCCACCAGGTTGGAAAGTCCTCGGCGTGGGAATGCAGCATGCTGAAACTTGGCCAGAAGCTCTCGCGGAACGCTAGTGTGACACGCATCACCGGCCCGGTGGCGATCCGTTTTGCCGCTTCTGTGTTGGGTACCGGCGGATCAAAACGGACCGAGGGAAGTACGGGTGGAGGAACTGTAAGCACGGCGAACCTGCAGGAAAACGTCCCGGAGTCAGTGGCAACAACTACTCCGCTTTCGGACCACTTTACGGAGCGAACCGGGCAGGCCAGTCGCAGAGTCGCGTCGTTGGGAAGACTGTGGATCATTTCTGATACCAGTGAGGAGTATCCCGTGCTGATGGCAAACAGCTTGTGACCCTCGTCGGCCTCTTCCGCCGCCGAGCTGCTTTGCAGCCACTTCACGCTGATGTTCTCGCTATCGGCAGCGTCAAAACCTTCTATGTACTCCCGGGCCCAGCGCCGTGATGTCTGGTCAAAGTGAGCAGCGTGGGTCGCAACAAACTGGCTGAAGCTGATGTCCTCTCCCCGGTACGTTTCGAGCGTCGAAAAGATCTCGTCTACCTGCTCCGGGAAAGTGCAGTTTCCCAGCTTTCCATTTTCGTAGCAAAGGCGATTACCGCATCGTTCCTGAGCTGGGATACCCCACTTGCGGATCAGCTCCCAGGTCGCTTCCGGTGTGCCATGTATGAATTCCGCACCCAGCTCCGCGACTACCGGAAGTCCGGGGAGAGGCTCGCTCCACATCCTTCCGCCAGCGCGGTCCCTTGCTTCTGCTATCAGCACCCGGTGACCGGCTTCCCCCAAAATCCGCGCTGCGGTGAGACCCGCGGCCCCGGCTCCTACTACGACGGTGTCAAACATCCTGAATACGATGCTACCCTCTCCGATCTATTACCTTCGCTCACCGACCTACAATATGTAGGGGTAGATACGCGGGGGAATCCAGATGTCGTGGGCGAGTTCTTTACTTCAGATCAAATGCGTCGTAAGATCAAGGGCAACCCCCCGAGCCGGGCTGTTTAGCCTGGAAGACACATTTTACCTGGGAAGACACACCGGTGCTGCAGCTCAAACGTATCGAATTACAGGGATTTAAGTCGTTCTGCGACCGTCAGGAGATGCGGTTTCACGGCAACGGCATTGCGGCCGTTGTTGGCCCGAATGGATGCGGCAAATCCAACCTGAGCGACGCCATCAGCTGGGTTTTGGGAGAGCAGTCTGCCCGCAGCTTGCGCGGAAGCCGCATGGAAGATGTGATCTTCGCTGGAACGCGAGACCGGAAGCCGGTTGGAATGGCTTCGGTCACCATGACCATGGTGGAGCCCGCACTCCATTCCGATTCGCCCGGTAACGGAACTGGCAATGGGAATGGAAACGGACATGCCAAATCTCACGCGGGCGAGGTAACGATCACTCGCCGGCTGTATCGCTCCGGGGAAAGCGAGTATCTGATCAACGGGCACACCGCCAGACTTCGCGACATTCAGGATATTTTCATGGGCAGCGGTCTGGGACCGGAAAGCTACGCCATCATCGAGCAAGGTCGCATCGGTCAGATTCTTTCGACACGACCTCAGGACCGGCGGGCCGTGCTGGAAGAAGCCGCGGGCATCAGCCGGTTCCGCACTAAAAAAAGGCTCTCCGAGGTTAGACTCGAATCGGCTAAAGGCAATCTGACGAGGGTTTTCGACATCCTCGAAGAAGTGGGACGCCAGCTGAATTCGCTGAAGCGTCAGGCCACCAAAGCAAAAAGATTTACTGAGCTTCGGACTGAAATGATCGGCCAGTTGCGGGTTGCGCTAACCGGACGTTTCCAGCTGCTGGAGCGTGAAGCCGCAAAAGCAGCCCTGGAATTGAACGCAGCAACGCAGGAATTCCGGACCCTCAGCGCGGAAGTCGAAGGCAAGGAGAAGGCAGCTTCTGCCATCCTGGAACGATCCTACGCTCTGGAAGCTCAACTGACGGAACTTCGCCGACATCTGGCGGAACAGAGGGTAGATGCGGAGCGGGTCAAGGGCAGGCTGGAAGCCCAGGGACGGGAAATCTCCTCGATCGCGCAGAGGCTTGGACGCGGAGAGACGGAAAGCGTGGAGCTGGAGAAACGCTTCGCTCAGCAGCAGCTGGACTTACGCGACTACACGGCGCGGGTTGAGGAGCTGGAACAAAAAGCGCAGACTTCCCGCCGGGCGCTCCAGACAAAAACAGAGGAACGCGACCGTGCCCAGAATTCTTTGCGGGAGCGCGAACGGGCTCTGGAGACTGCGCGGCAGCAGGTATTGCGATTGCTTGGCGAGGCCTCTGGTCTGAAGAATCAGCTGGGGCAAATTGAGCAGTTTCTGGCTGGTCTGCAACGCGATGCGGAACGGCTTTCCCGGGACGAACACGCTGCAACTGCCGATCAGGAAAGACTGAAAGTAGCGAAGGTCGAGCTGGCGGCGCAAATTACGGCCCGGCAGGCCGGAGTGCAAAGAACGGTAGAGCAGAGGCGGGAGGTAGAGTCACTTCTGGCAGCGTTGCGGGTGCAGTCGGGAGAGGGTCGGCGCAAGCTGGAGGAGTTGCGGGGCGAAGCGTCCCGGCTCCGTGCCAGGCGCGATTCCCTGAATGACATCATTCGTCACCGCTCCTATACGACCCAATCGGTGAAGCGCCTGTTTACGGCTGCTGAGAAAGGTCAGGCGCAATTTCGTCCGATTGGAGTACTGGCGGATTTTCTGGAAGCGGATCCGCAATTTGAAAAAGCGGCGGAAGAGTTTCTGCATGAGGAGCTCGAGTTTGTGCTGGTTCCTGACTGGACGGAAGCGGAGAGGGCGCTCGCGTTTGTGAAAGCCGACGCCGATGGCCGCGCGACGTTCCTCGTCCAGCCTCCGGCGGATTCTTCAGGTCAACAACCAGAGGACCAGATGCCAGAGGGGATTCTGGCGCGATTGCGGGATGTCGTTCGCATGCACGGACCTCTGGCTGACGCCGGGACCGATTTTCTGCCGAGGTTGTCGCGATGTTTTCTCGTGCCAGATCATGCAACGGCCCAGAGGCTGGCGAGTGAGTTCCCTGCTCTCTACTTTCTTCTTCCTGACGGGATCTGCTACCAGAACTTTTCGGTGACGGGGGGTAAGAAGTCGGGCAGCGGTCCTCTCGGTTTAAAGCGGGAACTGCGCGAGTTGAGCGCAAAGTACACCGAAAAGCAGCGCGAGTTTGAAGAAACCAGCAGTATTCTGGAACAACTTGAGGCTGAGACTGCGAAGAGAACGGCGGAACTGGACGAGTTGCGCGCGCAGCAAAACCGTCAGGAAAAGGACGGCGTTGGTCTCGATGCCGAGATGCGGAAAGTAAATGATGACTTGTCACGCAGCGCGTCGAAGCTGCAGGTCGCAAAGACCGAACTGGCTCGTTTGACTCAGGAGCGTCTCAAAGGAGAGGAACGCCGGGACTCAGCGCAGCGCGTTGTTCTTGAGAAGGAGGCAGCCCGTGTTGCTCAGGAAGAGGCGCTGGCCGAAGCACGATCCTCACTGGAAGGCCTGCAGCGGGAAGCGGCGCGGCTGGGTGAGGAACACTCGGCCTTGCGTGTAGAACAGGCAGGATTGGACGAGAGGCACCGGTCCGATAGCGCGGCCAAGCGGAGAATCGGCGACGAGATTCAGGAGATGGCTAATCGCAAGCAGAATCTTGCCCGCGAGATGGAGCGACTGGGAATCGAGAAGTCGCGATTGCTGGCGGACAATCTGGAGCTGGACGGGCGTGCATCCACGCTTGCTGAGA
>JACMLA010000485.1 GCA_014379815.1 Bryobacteraceae bacterium
TTCGGGCCTCACGATTTTGGGAATCGTGATCGGCATCACAACGGTTGTGACTGTGGCCTCGCTCCTAACCGGACTGCGCAAAGGCATCGTCGATTTCTTTCAGGAGTTTGGTCCGGACAACATATTTATTGCGAAGGTAAGTGGCGATCCAAGCGGCGGGGGAGCAAGGCCGAAAGAGATACGCCGCAAGCCGCTGCGCCCCGAGTACGCCGAATATCTGCTGCGCACCGTGCGTTCGGTGGAGGATGTAGGAATTAGCGTTTTCATTATTACGCCGGGACGCATCCTCACGATCAAAGTTCCGGGTTATGAGAACGACAACCTGTTTATGCAGGGTGCTACCGCGAACTCCTATACGATCTCGCCGCGCGAACTTCGGGAAGGTCGTGTCTTTACGCCCGAGGAGGATCAGCGGGGTCAGCGCGTCTGCCTCATTGGAGCCAGCCTGGGAGATGCGCTATTCCCGACTGGCGGCGGAGTCGGACGAAATGTTAGCCTCGATGGTTCGGATTTCACGGTCGTAGGGATCTTTGCTCCTGCCAAGGGCGGGTTCTTTGGCGAGAACGGACTTGATCGTCAAGTCGTCATCCCGTTTGGCACCGCCCGTGTCCGCTACCCACAGTCTGATAATTTCTTCCTTACTGCCAAGGCTCTCACTGGGATGCGTGCGGATGCTATGGAAGAGATCCGGGCGTCCCTTAGAAAGCTTCGTAGCGTACCGGTCGGCGTTGAGGACGACTTCAATTTGTCCACAGCCGATTCCATTATCGAAAGCTTCGACAAAATTACCGGGATGATTGTACTGATCTCCATTGCAATCTCTGGCCTCGGCCTGCTCGTCGGGGGCATCGGCGTCATGAATATCATGTTGGTCAGCGTCACCGAGAGAACGCGAGAGATTGGCATTCGCAAAGCAATCGGGGCCCGCCGGGGTGACATCGTTTTACAGTTCCTCAGCGAGGCAGTGGCCCTGACAGGACTTGGCGGAGTCATCGGCATCACATTTTCCGTCCTGGTTACCCTCCTTGTCAGTGTGCTGGTCCCGAGTCTGCCCGCTTCGGTGCCTACCTGGGCTCTCGTCGCAGGATTCACCGTCTCCGTCAGCGTCGGAGTCTTCTTTGGGGTCTGGCCGGCTATCAAAGCCTCGCGACTCGACCCCGTAGACGCGCTCCGGTACGAATAGCTGGCCTGGCAATAATCGCTGCAGTCACGCTGCTCTGTTGCGGTTGTTGCGATGAAAGTTCCGGGGTTTCCCTGGCATAGGCCGCCTGGACGCCTCAAACACCGGCTTTTTGCCCACAATGGAAAGACCGATCGGAAGCGGAGCAACTGCAGGCACGGTAATCCGCACTTTCTCCACGCACTCATCCTCAAAGTGGTGTTTCCTCGCTTCGAGCATGACGTCTCTCATCGCGTCTTCGCGTTCTCGCTGCAGCCGCACTTTACGTGACTCTTCGAAGCTGGCCTTCGCCGCGTCAATTTCGCCCGCTACACGTCTTGGCCTGCGTCTGCTGATCGTTTCCGGGGTATCCGGCACTTCTTCAAACTGATACATTGTCTTCGTTCTTCCCTTATCCAGAAAATAAGAAAGGCCCGACCCATTGCTCTTTTCAGAGCATGGGATCAGGCCCTTGCGCATCCAGTCTTGCAGACGATGTCAAGTTTTTGGGGGTCTGCGGACAAGTAAGTTGAACAAAAAGAAGGAGAAAGATTTCCGGCAACGGCGAAACGGAGGTAGGCATTTCAGGTGTATTATTCTGTTGCAAAATGCGTTGCCTTCCATTCTTACTGCTACTTTTGCTTGCTGTTACGTGCTTTGCCGCCTCGCCCAGGATCGCCGAAGACTACAAACAGGGCCATTCGCACATGGGTCCGGCGTGGGATTCGGGCCCGCGTCAGAAGCCTGTTTTGCGGTCCGACATCGGCCAGGCACGATTCCCCATCAGCGTGAAGAATCCGGAAGTCCAGAAATGGTTCGATCAGGGCAACGCGCTTTTGCACTCATTCGCATACTGGGACGCGGAGAGGGCATTTCGCTGGGCGCAGAAGCTTGAGCCTGATAACGCGATGGTCTACTGGGGTCTTGCCCGCGCCACCAGCGGCGACAGGGCGAAGGACTTTACCCGCGAAGCAGTACGCCGGAAGGACAAAGTTACCGAAAGAGAGAAGCTCTACATCGAGGCACTTGCCGCGATAGTTCTGCCGGACGTGCTCAAGGATGCTGGCGACGACAGCTACGACCAGGGCTCGAGCCAGGCGAAGAAGTTGCTTGAGACGCTATGTGTCAAGTATCCCGACGACGTCGAGGCACGGGCCATGCTCGCTCTGCAGAGTATGGGAGGTGATCACTACGGAACCGAGCTAATCATTCGCGAGATTCTCGCCAAACAGACCGATCATCCCGGGGCGCACCACTACCGCATTCACAATTGGGATTATCACGAGCCGGAACAGGCGCTGGGAAGCAGCCGCCTATACGGGAGTATTGTTCCCGGTATTGGTCACGCTCTGCACATGCCAGGTCACATATTCAGCATCACTGGCATGTGGAATGAAGCGGCGATCTCCATGGACGCAGCGACGCGGGCCGAGAAGCTGTATATGAAGGACAACCTGACGTTTCCATTTAACAACTGGAACTACGGGCATAATCGTTTCTACCTCTCTTACATTCAGGAGCAACTGGGGATGCCGTCCGCAGCGCTCTTCGGTGCACGACAGCTCGCGGATGCTCCCAAGGATCCCAAGGATAACAACGACAATCCAAACTCAAGCGCTAGCTACGGTATCGCCGGCTTGACACGGGCCTACCTTCGTTTTGAACGCTGGGACGACTTGCTCAACCCTAAATCGATTCCTTGGCGCGACGAACTGACGCGGGACAAATTTAACAAAGCGTACGCGGAAGCCCGCGCATGGTTCGGCAAAGGCGATGTTGGGAAAGCCGAGAAAGCTGTTGCCGCTCACGTGGCTTTGAAGGCGGATGCAGAGAAAGAGAAAGGCGGCCGGGGCGCTGACCTATACGCCCTGCAGTCTATCGAACTGAAGGCCCGCGTAGCCCTGGCAAAGGGCGACGTGATTCAGGGTCTGAGCATTCTGGCCGACGCAGCGAAGAGAGAATTCGACATGCAAAAAGGATATGCCGATCCGCCGGTTTATCCCGAAGTTCTCTACAACACGTTAGGGGAAGAGTACTTGAAGGCCAGGAGTCCAGGGCTCGCCGTCGCTGCCTTTGGCAAAGCTCTGGACCTCGCTAAGAATGACCTGTTTGCCTTATCAGGTCTTATCCGCGCACATCACGCTGCCGGAGAACGGGACATAGCGAAAAGGTATATGGGCCAGCTGATGTACGTGGTTCGGGACGCAGAACCTGGTCTGGCAATCGTCGAGCGTGCCAAACAGACAGGAATCTCCGCCGACCCAACGCCGGTTGTCCCAGGGAAGGAGCGTAATTACGTTCGCACTTCGCTTGAGAAGTTCGGCCCCAACAAGTGGGAGCCGTACACCGCTCCTCAGGTTGATGTGCGTGATAAAGACGGCAAGGCCGTTTCCCTGGCTGACTACAAGGGCAAGAACGTACTGCTCGTCTTCTATCTCGGTGAGGAATGCCCGCATTGCATGATTCAGCTTCGAACCCTTGGAAAACAGAAAGACGAATGGGAGCGACTCGATACGGTCCTTCTCGCGGTGAGCAGTGCACTCCCTAAAAAGAATGCAGAGGGCGTGAAAGCTCAGGGGGAACTGCCCTTTCGCTTACTTTCCGATTCCGACCACACTAACGCGCGGCGCTTCCACTCCTACGATGACTTCGAGGAAATGGAGTTGCATTCCACGATCCTGATCGACAAAAAAGGCAGAGTGTACTGGGCGCGTTTCGGGGGCGAACCATTCAGCGATGGAGCGTTCCTGCAGAAGCAACTTGAGCGAATGAATGAACTGGTGCGCACTGAGGCTGGAGGATCCCAGCCTGAGAAAGCTGTAGCTACTGCTTCACGTTAGCGGGTCGCGCAGGGCGGAGTTATAAACGCCACTGCCGCGAGTACAGCTGCGACCATGATGCTTATATCGTCAACCATGCCTACTGCAGTGATCACCGAGTCGAGCGAAAACACAAGATCCAACAGCAGTACCTGAAAGATGACACTGGCGAAGCTTGTTGCTGGACCGGCAACTTCTTCCTCATCGCCTTCGAGGCGGTCGTGGATCTCGCGTGTGCTCTTGAATAGCAGCAACAAGCCGCCAGGAATCAGGATCAAATCACGTCCGGAGATCTCCTGACCAATTACGGTAAACAAGGGGATCGTCAGCCGCATGATCCACGATATAGAGAACAACAAGACAATCCTGGCCAGCGTAGCTACAACGAGACCGATCGTCCGGGCGCGCGCTTGTTGATCGGGGGGCAGCTTGGCAGCAAGGATCGATATAAAGACGAGGAAGCAAAACCTCGAGCAAGAGCAGAGTCAGGAACGCAACCCACCTCTGGAGATTTCCTAGGCAAGTTCATATCAAGTGCCGCCCGTTCTCTGGTGTGAGTATTCTACGGTGATATGCCGAACGTCAGAGGCACCGAAGGCAAAGTCTGTTTCAAGTCTGGAGTTCAGGGAGCAAGGGCCTTTGGAACCCTTCCGCCCGCTGGCTTTCCTCCGTACTGCGATGCCTGTATGGCCTGACCTGAAGGCTTTCGATAACTGTTGCCCGGGGGCCTCGAGCTCCGGGTGAGCAGAGGGTGTGACAATCGAAGTGACTGATGGATACTGAGCTCGGCTGCCATCGTGCTAAGCGACAAACCAGCTTTGTCTTTCAGCCTGGTGAAGCGCCTGTGCGTCTGAGCCAGCAATTCTTATGTTAGTTGCCTGGATTGTCATCGCTTTTCTGATCCTCGTGACGGCCCTTTATGTGGCAGCGGAATTCGCCGCAGTAAGTGTACGCAAAGGTCAGATAGCGCAGCGGGCTGAAGAAGGCAATCGTCTGGCGCAACGCCTGTTGCCCAGGCTCGAGAACTCGACAACACTCGATCACTATATTGCCGCCTGTCAAATCGGCATCACGTGGTCGAGCCTCGTCCTCGGTGCCTATAGTCAGGTGACGCTTGCTGTCTCGTACGGAAAAATGCTGGAACAATGGGCCGGCATGGATCCAGTCACGGCTTTTTCCTCGTCGTCCGTGGCAGTTTTGTTTTTGATTACCGTACTGCAAATGGTACTTGGTGAACTTGTACCAAAATCGCTCGCGCTCCAGTTTTCCACTCAAACCGCGCTTGCCACTGTCGTGCCCATGGAACTCTCCCTGTGGCTTTACTCATGGTTTCTGAAGTTCCTGAATGGCAGCGGCCACGCGATTCTCAAGATGTTCGGGGTTCTACAAACAGGACATCAGCATGTTCACTCTCCTGAGGAGATCGAATTTCTGATCGGCGAGAGTCGCAAGGGAGGACTCCTCGATCTGGCGGAGGACCAGAGGCTCCGGCGAGCGCTTCGGTTGGCTTCCAGACCCGTACGAGAGTTAATGATTCCGAGAAGACTCATGATTTCTCTCGATGTGGACGCTCCCGCGGAGGTGGTGGTCCAAACGTTGACGGCCAACAATTACACCCGCGTCCCGGTGTATGAGCGGTCGCCGGAGAATGTGATTGGGTTCTTGCACTCGAAGGACTTCGTCGCCGCCGTTGCGCGGTCCTCTGCTTTGCCAAGTGTTCGATCGGTACTGCGACCGATCGTCAGAGTCGCGGAAACCGCAACCGGGGTAGAACTTCTGGATCTCCTTCGCAACCAGCGTTCCCATCAGGCACTGGTGGTAGGCGACAGTGGCGTCCGTGGGTTGGTTGCCGTTGGAGACCTGTTAGCCGAACTCCTTGGGCAAATGGCAGGCGAGGGCCGCTTCGGTCAGCCAGCGCCCACTCGGTTAGCAGATGGAGAGTTTCGCCTGCCCGGCCTGATGCGAATCGAAGATGCTTCAGAGCTAATGAACATCAAGCTGAAAGTTAACGCGGCCACTGTGTCCGGACTGTTGCTGCACACAGCAGGACATTTGCCGGCTACAGGCGAGAAACTCTTAATCCAGGGTGTGGAATTCGAAGTGGAGCAAGTAGAACATCAAGCCATCCGCTCCGTGTTGGCACGTGTTGCAATTCAGCAGGATCAGATGTGATGGTCATTCTAATTCCCATCCTGATTATTCTCATGTTGCTGTTACTGAACGCAATTTTCGTCGCGGCCGAGTTTTCCTTGATCGGGGTTCCGCGCGCAACAGTGGACCGCAGAGCCTCTGAGGGCAATCGGGTGGCGAAGTTACTGGCTAACGTTCTCAATACACCGCGATTGCAGGATCAATACATCGCCACAGCCCAGCTTGGGATTACCGTAGCAAGCCTTGGACTTGGGATGTATGGGGAGCACGCGGTAGCTGGGTGGATTGCAGGGTGGCTTCACGCACTTGGTCCGGCCGCCCAGTTTGCAGAACACACAGTCGCCAGCGTCATTTCGATTGTATTGCTCACTTATCTTCACATTGTGCTGGGAGAGATGATTCCCAAGACCCTGGCACTACAGCATGCCGAGAGGACCAGCCTTTGGATCATACCCCTGATGAGCTGGATACGCATAGCGGTCTATCCTCTTGTAGTTGGCTTGAACGCGGTCGGCAATGGGCTGCTGCGGATCGCTGGGATAACCCGCACGACGACACATCAGTCTCACTCCCCTGAAGAACTGGAACTGATCATTGAGGAGAGCGAAAAAGGTGGTGTCCTCGATGAGAGTTCCGCCGATCTCATGACTAAGCTTTTGACCCTGCGGGAAACGAACGCAGGGCAGATCATGGTACCCAGGGTTCGGATCACAGGTTTGTCACTGAACGCTCCGGCGGAAGAACTCAGGGAGGTACTTGCCCGCACCAGTCATACCCGTTACCCCGTGTACGACAAAAACCTTGACACTATCGTCGGCGTGATCCACGTTAAGTATCTGCTGCCCTATTTATTGTCAGATCGACCTTTGAGTCAGGACCACGTCCAGACAGTCCCGTTCGTCCCCGAGACCATGGCAGTCGAGAACGTTGCGAATGCGATGCGCGCAGCAGGGGTGCAGGTGGCAGTCGTAATGGACGAACACGGTGGAACTGCCGGCATCCTGACGGAGAAGGATCTTCTCGACAATCTGTTAGGTGAAATGCATGAAGACTCTGAACAGTCGCAGATCTGGCGTGATCCCGAAGGCATAGTCCATGTAGCCGGAACAGCACTGCTAACCGATCTTGGTGAGGAACTCGAGCAGGATTTTGAGCATGAGGAAATTGACACGGTAAGTGGCCTCGTCCTGGCTCTCCTCGAGCGCCCTCCGGAACCTGAAGACAAGGTCGAGTATCTAGGTGTTCGACTCGTTGTCAAGTCCGTCACAGGTCATGGTGTCGAGAGCTGCAGAGTCGAACTGATACCAGTTGAACCAGATGAGGAAAAGGCCTAGCCAGTCGACGTTTCAATCAGAAGCAGCCCGAGCGGAGGACCGGAGTGGTTCGGGCTCACTCAGCAGAGTGCCAGCCTTTGCAAGCTGTTGCTGTTGCTTTCCTGTGAAGTACTTCACCAGTGCAACCCCCGCGAAAACGAACAGCATCGCAACCAGTTCGCGCCCACCGAATGGCTCGCGGTAGAAGACCCAGCCGAGGAACACGGCAACTACCGGATTTACATAGTTGTAGGTCGTTACAATCGCGATTGGCAGATGGTCGAGCGCATAGATGAATGCGCTGAAAGCCACGATAGATCCAAACACGATAAGCCAGGCCAGAGCCAGATTGCCCCGAGTAGACCACTGTGTCGGATGCTCAGGCACGATCAACGCCAGCGGAAGATACACGAGTCCCGTGGCTAGCTGCTGGACCGCCCCAGTGACTGCGGGATGAACGGTGGTCTTCTGGCGGCGCTGCAGGATCGATCCTGCCGACCAGCAAAAGCATCCCAATTGCAGCAATAGGAAACCGACGAGCAATCCTTGCGTCCGGGTTTCCGCAGACGGCGCAACCAGAATTGCGACTCCAAGAAACCCCAGGAAGATGCCCGTCAGAGTAGGCAGGTGAAGCTTTTCGCCCCCGGTTGCTGCCTCGAGGCCAATCGTCCAGAAAGCACCTAGCGTGATGAACAGAGCAGCGGTGCCGCTCGGTACCCATTGCTCAGTGAACACGAGAATGCCGGTTCCACCGCCGAGTAGAATCAGGCCGTTGCGCCCGGTAACTAGCAGTTCCTTGCCACTAGGAATTTTGGCACCAAGTAAGCGCGCGCCAACCAGCATGACCGCTCCCGATATCAGGAAGCGTAAGCTAATGAGGTGAAGGGGTCCGAAAGACTCCAGAGCCATTCGGATCGCAAGATAAGTTGTGCCCCAGAAGAAGTAGACTGCAAGGAGAGCGAGCCACGCGGTGAGCTTCGGTGTTGCGGCCATACACGAGCGTATCATTGGCAACGTGTACGAGCCGTCGGGAACTTGTGGTCAAACTGTTGGCAATCGCTGCGTCGATGGCTTGATTCCTGCCAGTTGCGCCAGACCGCACTCGGTATGAATCGCGTGAACAGCCTTTTCCAAACCGCTGCGATTCACAACGATGGCAATGGTCAGTTCGCTTGAGCCTTGCGCGATCGCGATGATGTTGACGTTCTCGCGGGAAATCGCGGTGAAGATCCGGCCGGCAAGACCAGGTGTGCCTTGCATCCCTTCACCAACTACCGCAAGGAGTCCGACCTCCGTGTCTACATCCACCGGCTCCAGATAGCCGTGTGCCAGTTCCAGACCAAACTCTGCCTGGAGAGCTTCCATGGCGGAAGGAAGTTCGTCCTTACGCAGCAGGAAGCAGAAGCTCTGCCGGTAGCTGGAACTGGTAAACGTCAAAACCTCGGATCCTGCCCGCGCCAAAGCATCAAGAGCACGCCCCATCATCGCCGTCGGATTCACCGAGGAACGTGCCGTGTTAACCGTGACCAGAGCCACGTCGGGCATCGAGGTTACTGCTCTTGGTCCGCGAAGATTGGCCGTAGTCTTTGAGACGATTCGAGTCCCCGGAGCGGCGAGATTGAAACTGTTCTTGCTCCAGACCGGAATCTCTTTCTCCATCAGCGGAGCAAGTGTGCGTGGATGCAGAACTTTGGCTCCGTTGTACGCGAGCTCCGCAGCTTCGCTGTACGTAACTTCGTCCAGCACGGCGGCTTCTTTTACAAGCCGCGGATCCGCAGTCATGATTCCATCCACATCCGACCAGATCCACAGTTCGGTCGCATCCAGCACCGATGCCAGGATCGAGGCGCTGTAGTCGGAGCCGCCACGACCAAGCGTTGTGGGACGTCCATCCACGGTGGCGCCGTTGAAACCTGTCATTACTGGGACAATGCCGCTCTCCAGCAGTGGCACGAGTTTCTCAAATGCACGCTCCGCCGTCATGTCCAGCAGTGGTGTCGCGTTGCCGAACTCGTCATCTGTAACGACGATCTCACTCGCGTTTACAGCGGTTGCCTGCGTCCCTGTGGCGTTGAGGTAGGCAGACAGGATCATTGCAGACAAGCGCTCCCCAACCGCGGCTGCCTCGTCGACGGACTTGGGTGGTCGCTCGCCAAGTATCAACATTCCGTGGGCTATTCTGCTGAATTCACCCACCATAGTTCCTACTTCGCAGATCGCAGACGAACAAGCCGGCTCGGGAAGGAGCCCCCGGCAGGCCTCTACGTGGCGAGCTTCCAGCCGTTTCAGATTGCTCTCCAACTCCATGCTCCGGCCCGCCTCGGCGGAGCGCAACGTGTCTAGCAGCAGGTCCGTGGTCTTCGACATCGCAGACACGATGACTACGATGGGCCGGTTCTTTCGTTGCTCTGCACAGATGGCAGCGGCCGCACGAATGCGCTCCGCCGACCCCATACTGGTTCCGCCAAACTTCATGGCAAGCAGGTTGGTCATCGGGCGTACTCCTTCCCGTTCGAAGTTCGTCCACGTACCAGTTTCAGAATGGCTTCCACTACTTCGCCCGCTGTCATCTCGCCGGAATCGATATAGACCGCGTCCCCTGCCTGCACCAGAGGCGCCTCCGCACGAGTACGATCCCGGCCGTCGCGCTCGGCAAGTTCTCTGGCGGTTTGATCGTGACTGGTGTTCGATCCGCGGCTCAGGAGCTCGGTGGTTCTGCGATTGGCCCGAACCGCCGCGGGCGCATCAAGGAATATCTTTATCTGAGAATCGGGGAACACAACTGTGCCGATGTCACGGCCTTCCATCACTACGCTTGTCGATGCGCCAAGTTCCCGTTGCTTGTCGACCAGAGCTCGGCGTACACCCGGAACGGCGGAAACCTTCGAAGCCATGGCCGACACCTCCGAAGTGCAGAGGGCTGATGTCACGTCGTCTCCATTCAGGAACACATGATCGACACCCGGCTCGAACTGAATATCCGCCTGAAGCGCAAGTTGCTCCAGTTTGAGATGATCGTCTTCTCCAACCGATGCCTGCAACGCCCATAAGGCTACTGCCCGGTACATGGCTCCGGTATTGATGTAGATAAAACCAAGACGCTCGGCAACGGCTTTCGCCACGGTACTCTTGCCCGCGCCAGCAGGTCCGTCAATCGCGATCACTACGCGTTTTGCCATTGATTGTTCAGTGTATCGTGGGGTTGCATCAGGAGACCCGCGCTACAATCCGGGTATGATGCTGAAAAACGCGGTCCTGGCGCTGGCTCTGGGCGGCACTCTGCTGGCTGCCGACGCGGATGTGGACAAGGCCAGGAAGCAGATCGCCGATAAGAAGTACGACGAGGCGATTACGTCTCTCGAAGCAACCTACAAAGCAAAGCCGGGTTCATCGGAAGTCAAAAAGACGCTTGCCGAAGCCTACCTTGGTAAGGGCGACTCGCTGATGTACAACGAGGCTTTGCCGCCGCGCATGAAGTATCCAGGAGCATTGAAAGCGTACCGTCAGGTTTTGCAGTACGACAAAGCAAACGCAAAGGCACAGCAGGGCGTTGCGACCATCGAGGGCATCTACAAGCAGATGGGCCGCCCCGTTCCGCAGTAGTCCAATTACTTTCCGCCGCGATACACCTTTCCTTCTTTCATCACAAAGCGGACGTTTTGCATTGCGCGGACGTCCGTTAGCGGATCGCCCTCGACGGCAATCAAGTCGGCCCACATACCCTGCTTCACCGCACCAGCCTTGCCGGAAATCGATAGCAGGTCTGCAGCCCATACAGTAGCTGCCCGAATCGCTTCAATTGGCTGCATCCCGAACTCCACCATGTAAGGAAACTGTCTCCAATTGTCTCCGTGTGGATACACTCCGCCATCGGTACCGAATGCCATCTTTACCCCGCCGCGCCATGCTTTCAGGAAATTCTGTCGCTGCGCCAGGCCGACTTTCTTCTCTTTCTCTATCGACTCCGGCAGCATGCCGACCTTCGCTCCTTCTTCCAGAATGTACTCGTCGTTGTAGATATCGAAGACCAGAAAGGTGCCCCGTTCTTTCGCGAGGCGTATACCTTCGTCATCGATGAAGCTGACATGTTCCACTGAATCGACGCCCGCGATGATGGCGTCCTTGATGGATTGCGTCCCATGCGCGTGTGCCGCAACCTTGCGTTCCAGTTTGTGCGCTTCCTCCACAATCGCCTTCATCTCTTCCACTGAATATTGCGGCGTCCCTGGCAGATCGCCCTTCGAAAGCACCCCGCCGGAAGCGTGCAGTTTGATCAGATCTGCGCCGTACTTGATGTTCTCGCGAACCTTCATACGGGCCGCCCAGGGCCCATCCGCTACCCCGCTACTGGAGTAGCGATATTCCGGCGCTAGCAGATTGTTGTCGCCGTGTCCTCCCGTGATCGACAGAGACGGGCCAGAAGCATACATGCGGGGACCATCCACGTCGCCTGCTTCGATTGCGTCCCGTAACGCAACATCCGCGAAGCCACGCGCGCCAACATTGCGGACGGTCGTAAATCCAGCCTGTAACGTCAACTTTGCATTTCGCGCACCGGCCAGAGCACTGCGCGGCACCGAGACACCAAGTGACTTGTAGCCAGCGTTCCGCGGATCGCTCGTGAGGTGGACATGTGCATCGATTAGACCGGGTAGGCAAGTTGCACCAGACAAGTCGATAGCTGGAGCGGAACTCTGCCCGCCAGGAACGACTCTGACAAACAGGCCAGACTCTACTGTTATTTCCGCATTCTGAATGTACTGCCCGGACTCAACGTCGAGGAGCTTACCGCAGCGAACGATCGTTGTTTCTGCTTGCAGCACGAAGGTGCCGACGAGCAGGGTTGCTAAGACTCTCATAGTTGCTCATATCGTTACTCATATGATGGACGCATGCAAGTTTCGAGGAGGACGATTCTGTTGGCTGGTTCCAGCGCACTGCCGTTGCTGAACGGGGCGAAGTCCCCCGACTACCTGATGTACGTCGGCACCTACACGGGTCCTAAAAGTCAGGGCATTTACGCGTGGCGCTTTACTGGAGGCAAGTTCGCTCCTTTGGGATGCGTCGGAGAAACTGCGAATCCGTCTTTCCTCGCTATTACGAACGATGGAAAGAGCCTGTATGCGGCGAATGAAACGAGCGATGGCAAGGTCACTGCCTTCACTCTCGATAAAGCGTCAGGAAAACTGACGCAGCGGAATTCCGTGACCGCGCGGGGCGAATCGCCCTGTTATGTCTCACTCGACAAGTCCGGGAAATACGTTTTCGTTGCCAACTACAGCAGCGGCAACATCGCGGTGCTTCCTCGGAATGCCGACGCGAGCCTCGGCGAAGCAACGTCGTTCGTCCAGCACGTCGGGACCACAGGGCCAGACGGCAAACGGCAAGACAAGCCGCATGCCCATTGCATTCAGGCCAGCGCCGACAACCGGTTTGTCCTTGCTACCGACCTCGGAACTGACGAAATCAAGGTGTATCGATTCGACGCAGCAAAAGGAACACTCTCCCCAAACGAGCCTGCGTCAGGTAAGGCGAAGCCCGGGTCAGGGCCACGTCACTTCACGTTTCATCCGACTCTGAAGAACCGGCTGTACGTAATCAATGAATTACTGTCGACTGTTTCGGTCTTTGACTGGGATAGGCAAAAAGGCACGATGAGTGAATTGCAAACCATCTCCACCTTGCCGGAAGGCTGGTCTGGATCCAGCACAACTGCGGAAGTCGTCGTGCATCCGAACGGGAAACTATTGTTCGGTTCCAACCGCGGACATGACAGCATCGCTGCGTTCCGAATCGACGGGGAAGGAAAGCTGGCGGCGGCGGGCCATACAAAGTCCGGTGGACAGACACCCCGCAATTTTGCCATTGCGCCC
This sequence comes from Bryobacteraceae bacterium, assembly GCA_014379815.1. The sequence continues at coordinate 13,316 of JACMLA010000485.1, forward strand.
GGAGGCTCACTCCTGATAGCCGCAAACCAGAAGACAGACGATGTTGTCGTTTTTGAGGTCAACACAGAGACAGGAGCGCTTGCACCGACCGGCGAAAAACTCTCTGTCGGTGGACCTGTTTGTGTCCGCTTTGTCTCACTCTAGCTGGTGAGTATTTCCAGCTGGAGGCGGACCTGTCCGAAATAGAGTTCGTCTCCCGAGTCGATCCGCAGGCCACGACCGCCTGCCCGCGGCACCTCGATCAAACGTCCATTGTGAATGGCACTAGTTCCGTAGCTTGAGCCGTCATCAAACAAGCGGTACTCCCCATCAATCCACTCCACATGAGCGTGCGCTCGTGAGACTGTATCGGCTTCCAGCACCAGATCGTTCCGCCTCACCAGCCGAAGACGGTCGTCCAGCACATCGGCCGTTCGACCAATCTCGACGCGTGCTCTCGAGGCTTCTACGACCGAGCCGTCCGGGAGTGTAAACCGAAGCGTACCTTGTTTGCGAACGGCTGCAGGCTTCTCCGCTTCAGTCTGCCGGGTCTTACAAATCACCGATGGTTCGGTCAGTTCTCCCGAGTCAACAATCGTGACGTTTACAGCGAGGTCCGAGGGGAACTCTACATTGTCCCGACGCAGATGCTCAGTGATTTCGTTCTGAAGCGCGCCGTCGGCGATGAATACAGCTTCGATGGCCATACGGCGATCTTCCGTATCGGCAGGGATCCGGACCGCCACTTCGTGAAAGGGAAACGACCGCCGCGCGCGAGGCAGCATTTGGATTCGTTCCTCAATCTTCTCGAGGATCGCTTTCTGAATCTCGATTAGCTCACGACCTTGGCCCGGAACTGGTTCCGACTGAAAGAGGCGGCGAAGTTGCTGGTCGATGCGTCGTTCCAGATCGCGAAACAAGTTCATTGCAACAGGCCAAGTTCCTGAGCGGCTGCCACGATTTCGCGAGCGATTGGCGCGGCCGCACTCCCACCATACTGCCCGTTCTCTACCAGAACCGCAAACGCAATTTTGGGGGCTGATCCATACGGCGCGAAGCCGATGAACCAGGCATGAGATGGCTTTTTCTCAAGCTCCGCAGTACCGGTTTTCCCAGCGACCGCAACGGGAGCGGCGGTAAGAGCTCTGCCTGTTCCCGAAGTAACCGCTCCTCGCATGTAGCTTCCCAACACGCGAGCCTGTGCAGCGTTCAGCACAGAAACAGGTGGCTCGATACGCGAATTGGATTCATCAGTGACCCAGCGTCCGAACGGCATCGAACCACCGTTGGCCACCGCAGCTGCCGCACGTGCCATCTGAAATGGCGATGCTACTACCTGACCTTGTCCGTACGAAGCCTGAGGAAGAGGGTCCTTAAGATTTCCGGTCGCAATGCCAAGCAGATCAGCCGTCGTCTTCAGAGCTTCAGCGCCCACGGCATACGTTCCCAACTGCGCATAGTAAGCATTGCAGGAGACGACCGTGCCTTTCTGCATGTCCACGGCTCCATGCGGAGTGCGGTCCTGCACGTCATCGCGGATCGGGCGGCCCCATCCCTTTACGCTGTTGCCTACGCGCCCATCCGGGAGCGCTTTGCACTGATAGATCAATTTTGCAGTGTTTGCATCCTTGCGCAGAGCGGCCATCGCGGTCACGATCTTGAACGTGGACCCCGGGGGATACAAGCCATAGCGAGCCCGGTCCAGCAACTCATCGGTCCCATCATCGGGTCCTAGTTCCGGAGGCATCCTGGCGGGCCACGGATAGCTGACGCTGGCCAGAAGGTCGCCGGTGACGGGATCGAGCACCACGACCGCTCCTTTGTCGCGCCGGAGTCTCTTCAAGCCAGCCTCGAGTATCTGCGCACTCCTGATCTGCAGCCGGGCATCAATGGAAGTTTGGACGTCCCGCTTGCGATCGAATACCTTGCGAACTTCCGGATGATTTGGCTCCAGACGGTGTCGCATAAGCGGAACCAGTTCACGATAATCATGGCGCACTGTATATGCCGGCTTCTTCGTCACGGGATGTGCGACTTCCACCGTATGGGCACGGTCGTTGTAGCCCTGCAAACGCACCATGGAATCACGTTCGATGAGAGACGAATTGCGGGCACCCCAGTTGGCCCGTGTCCGAAGATCGCCGAGCAGATGGACACCATACGCACCAAGAGGGTAAAACCGCGCCTCGGCCGGATTCACACCCTGCCGGGTTCGTTCGTCCAGCAACTTCAGATCGCTTGTTGCCAGGACAACGCCTTTCTTGTCAAACACGGAACCGCGGGGGATAGATCGTGCGATCGCCATGAGCCGGGGGTTGTATCGATAGCGGCGAAAGCCATCACCCTGCAATGTGAGCGCTCCCGCTCCTGTGACCACGTCGGCGCGAGCAATTTGAATCCACGCCGCTTTGCTCACGATCACGAAACAGAGAATCGCCAGCAACTGCGCCAGACGTCTCACAGGAACTCTGAAGGGGGCGGTATGCTCGCTGTCCTCTGTGTCTCTTGAGAGTCCAGCCAGAACTCCAAAGATGGTGAAATTCGCAATCATCGCGGTTCCGCCGTAGCTCAGAAACGGTGTTACGACGCCGGACAGAGGAAAGAGATCCAGCACACCGGCAGCGATAAGCACCAAACTAAATGTGTTCAGCAGAGACACCCCAAGTGCCAGGAAGAAGTTGTAATCTGTGCGGGCGCGCATCGCGATACGCAATCCAATCCCGGTGAGCATCGCGAAGATCAGAAAGACACCGGCAACGCCGAACCATCCCCATTCCTCGCCAAGGACGGCAAGTATGAGATCGGTATGCGCTGCTGGCATGATCCCGGGGTCACCAAGACCCGGGCCAGTCCCAAACAAGCCCCCCGTTGAGAAAGCCCACAAGGCGTGCACGACCTGCTCACCACCACGCACGCTGTTGTCCCACGGGGAGAGCCACATCGCGACACGATCTGAAACGGTACGCGGGATGTGGAGGAGATATCCAACCAGGAAACCCAAACCCAGCAGAATCAACCCGCATGTCGCAAGGAGAGCACGTCCCCGCGCCACCGAGTATAGAGACAGGAACACGCAGGAGATGACGAGCGCCGGCCCAAGGTCTTTTTGAACAAAAAAGAATACGAGAGTGAGTCCTACCGCCAGCAGGACGGGGAGGGCGTACTCCAGACGTGGCAGATCCACATGCCTCGTAATGTTGGCGAGCTCCGGCCTTCGCTCTTTCAAAACACGCAGAAACTCCCACCGCGTAGCAAAGTAGCCGGCGAGGAAAAACGTGATCAGGATCTTAATAATCTCGACGGGCTGGAACCCGAGCAGGTTGACCTTAGCGTCGCTGGTACCAGGTCCCGTGCCGAAGAGAACCAACGCCAGGGACAGGGCGATTGCAGCAAGTAACGGGAGATAGCTCAAGCGTCCCAAGAGCCGGTTGATGTCGAGAGAAGAGGCAACCGCCATGGCTGCTGTGCCGATCAGGACGGACTGACTGAAGTCGGCAAAGCTCAACGTATCCCGGAGCGGATCACGAAGCGCGAACATCAGGATCAAACCGGTTCCTGTCAATAGATGAATCGCGGGTAAAATCGCTTGCTCGCCGCCAAAATTGCGGAATCTCCAAAAGAAGTGCAAGGCATAAAATGCGAGAAAAAAGCCGGTGATCCAAAGCAGGGCAGCCCTAACGAAGCTTCCCGGCGAGCGAACAATCACCAGGGGCTTGAGATTCGAAACCTCGGCCGCGCTCAGGAGCCGGTTGCGCCCAAGTGCGCCGACATTAGGCAAAGATCCAGCCTGCGATCGCTCAAAGATTCTGGCCGCGAGCAGTTGTCGTTCCCTCGCTGTCGGTGCAATCGCCATCAAAGCGGGAAGCAGCTGCTCGCGGCGTTCGAGCGAGTTCAGATTGATCAGATCTGGAGCAAGCTGAGAGAAGGGCGCTGTCTTCGCGCTCCAAACAAGTGCCAGCCCGGCCATTATGAGAACGCTGCCAAGCAACAAGCTGAGTAATTCTGTGTTGCGGGGAGCCCTGTGTTGCGAAGTCGTAGTTGCAGTCTGCGTACGCCGTTCTGCGGCGCTGCTTCGCGTGATGGCCACCAGTCAGGCTCCTTCGCGGATGGCCCGCAATCGAATAGCTACCAGATCGGTCGACTCAATTGCCCGTCGCAGGCTCGCGGTCGCACCACCGAACGGGACGATGTCGCGATACAAATCCTGAGCTTTCTCCAGATCAGTGCTAGCTCGCTCCAGAAAGTCCTTTTCTTCGGGATAGCCCTCGGCCCGCACGGCCTCGCGCATCAGGCGTTCCGCGCGCCTCTGGTGTGCATCGGCCAGCAACGCCTTCTCCCGTCGACCTCTTTTGTGGCCTCGCCTGGTAGCCTGCTCCACAGCGTCCCGGGCGCGATCCACGTCATTCAGCGAGTATGCGTACAGTGTCGCCAATCCAATAAATGGATCGGGAGACTTTGTCATGAAGTTATGGGCCTGTTCAAATTTTGTTCGCGACTCGTTCAGCAGCTTTCCGGAAAGCCTGCTTCTGCCTTTGATTCGGGCAATGTGTGCCTGACAGAGATAGATTTTGCCGCGGATTTCCTTATCGGACGGGCTTAGCTGCAGTGCCTTCGACAGTGCCGCCTCCGCTGCAATCCAGTCCTGCTCGGTAATCGTAGGAGCCTCCGCTTCGCGAAATTCGAGGATGATGCGATCCGCGGATGCCAGGAGTTTTTCCGTCATAGCCCGGCGCGGACCATGCAGAACCAGAGGGATGTGAGTCTCGTTTTGCAGTTCCTGATATCGCACGAAGGCGACGTTCAGATCTTTGATGCGCTCAGTCTCCAGTTGTCGGGCGAGTTCATCTCCCTTGCGCCACACATTGATTTCATGCAGCACAAACCAGGAAAACGACAATACTATGGCCAGCAAACTGAACCCGATTACCTGTCGTGCGTTTCGGGAAACAGAATAGGTTCGATTCTTGGGAAGGACTTTCTCAATCGGGGTGGGCCGTGGTGGCTGCTGCGTGCGACGAGTTGCATCATCCACTTCGGCCACGGGAACAGCGGTCCTGCGCGTTGCGTCGTTGTCGAAGGCAATGGGAACAGCGGCAGCAGGCATTGTCTCTGCGACAGTCTTCCGTCCCTCCAGAAACGCACGTAAGTCAGCTCCGAACTCGGAAGCGGCTCTGTATCGCTGGGCAGGATCGGCATGCAGAGCCTTGCGCAATATTGCGGCGAATGCTTTTGGAAACTGTTCGGGAATGGGAGGAACTGCCCGGTACGTCCGGATCAGGTGCTCGAGACGAGGTCCGTTCTCCGCCTGAAAGAACGGCTTTGCGGTGACTACTTCCCAGAGGACCACTCCGACTGCCCACAGGTCGCTATCTACGGTGATTTCGCCGCTTCGCAAACGTTCCGGCGAAGAGTACTGCGAACTGCCAAACTGAATCTGCGTGAAACTTCGTGTGAGCGAAAGAGCTTTGGCGATGCCGAAGTCCAGTACCCGAAGCTCACCGTCTGGTGTAATTCGGATATTCCGTGGCTTGATATCACCGTGGACGATGCCCCGGTAGGACTGACCGTCGATCACAGCATGGAAATTATGAGTAATGGCGAGAACTTCGCTTAGATCGAGGCCGATTCGAGCGGCAAATCTGACACCAAGTGGGCCGGCCCGAAGCAGCTCCGACAGATCCTGACCTTCGACATACTCCATCTCAATGAAGAAGAATCCATCGAGCTCGCCGAAATCCCGGATGTTGGTGATGCGCTTGTCGATGCCGCAAATCTGTTTTTGAAGGTTGGCACCACGACGTTCGGCCGCCGCGATCTCCTGCCGGTCGAGGTCCGGTCCCAGTTCAATCAGCTTCAGGGCGACGCGCTTGTTATCGAGTAGATTCTCGGCAAGATACACCGTTCCCATGCCGCCTTTAGGCAGCAGTTGCAGGATACGGAAATTACCGAACTCTCGGGGGTGCATTCGTTCGTGAGGGTCTTCTGAGCGGCGGTCCGGCGGAACTAACGTCTGGACGTAATACGGTGTTTTCCTTCAAAAGTTCCGTGCTGTCGATGCGGGGTGGGGCAAAGAGTGCTTCGGCAGCACGAATTACATTGCCTTGTAAAACGGGATGAGCGTTGCCGGTGATGACGACTGCCGGATGACCATTGGAAGTCAGGTCGTTGCCCGTGAGCCTCGGCCCGCTGCCTTCGCCGCCGATGACAACGGCAGCACGATTTCGCGCCTCGACCCGGTTGGCACGCACCACCGTCCCTGGGCTGCTGGTAAGTTCTATGCCAGCGGTCACCGTACCGGTGATGCGGTTGTCAGTGATTTCCACGGAAGATGCCACGATCTGTATTGCTGTTTGCAGATATACCGAGTCGTCTGGCTGAATCCAGAAGCCTTCGACACGAACCGACCGGAGATTTTCCCCTGAAATAGCCACGCCGCTGGAACGCAGAATGGCAGCATGGGGTTTCTCACTGACAACGTTGATTCCATCCTTCAAGCGGATCTGTTCGTTGTAGGTCCCCGGAGCGACAAGGATGGAGTCGCCTGGACTCGCCGCTTCGATCGCGCTGCTGATGTCGTTGGCGACGCGCCAGATCCGAGGGGTGCGCACGGCTCCGATGCCAAACGTCTCTCCGTCAGAACCTGCGATCCAGTGCGGCTTGGCTACGGCTACAAGGATTAGCGGAAGCAGAAAACCGTAAAGCAGGAAGGCCCATCGCGACGCCAGAAGATTCACAGGCGCTGGCTCCAGCAGGGGAACAGTAGTTCGCGGGCTACTATGGCGACGCCGTACTCCTGCCGCGAACCGCGGACCTTCCACCAGAACGACGGTGACGTTATCTTTCCCGCCCGCTTGATTTGCGGCTTCGATCAAACCGCGTACCGCCGAATCCGGGTTGCCAGCGTTACCCTCAACGATAGACAAGATCTGTTTGGATGTAATCAGATCACTGAGTCCGTCACTGCATAGCAGAAGAACACTCTCCGCCGGCAAGAGCTCCCTGCTGATCTCGATAAAGTCGGAGTCATCAGGAGAGTGCTCCTTTGTCCCGACATCCCGGTAGACCTCGTTACGCCGGGGATGCCGCATGGCGCTTAACTCATCGAGCTCGCCCCGGTCTTCCCGCTCGCCGACCGGCGAATGGTCGTGAGTCAGTTTGCGTATCTCGCCTGCCTGAATCAGGTAAAGCCGGGAGTCTCCAACTTGACCTATATGAACCTCGCCATCCTCCACAACAGCTACGGTCAGCACGCACGCCATGCCATGCCAGTCGTCGTTTGTCTGGGCCAGACGGTATATTTCGTTATTAGCGAGAGCAATTGCTTCGCGAATGCGGACGGGAACAGTTCCAGTGAGACGTTCCAGGCGAGCCCTGAGAAACTCGCAAGCAGTATCGGCGGCTTTCTCTCCCGCCGCCTGTCCGCCCACGCCGTCGATGACAAAGAATATCCCACGCTCACCATCAGCATGGAACCTGTCCTCGTTATTGCCACGGCGACGGCCGGCGTCGGACAAACCAGCCGCCTGAAAGCGGGTGATCACAGCCATTTGTTTGTCCCGCTTTTTACCAGAACTTTGTAAAACTGCCACGCTATAAACGCGACAAATACGATGACGAAAGGAATGCGAAGATGGAACAAGGTTTCCACTTTTCTACTTCCGGGTCACGCTTTTTCCCACTCGAGTGTGACAATTCCTGCCAAAATTATGGTGGCTTTTGGGGACAAAACGCTTTCTGAGCCCGACTGCAAAGTCTGTCCGTTCACTACGGTGCCAAATTGGCTCAAATCTGTTATATAAGCGTTTCCAGAGCGGTCCCTCCGAATTCGTAAGTGCTCGCGCGAGATGTCTGGAGGAGCATTCAAACGAACGTCAACCCAAACCGCTTTCCCACCTCTGCCGACAGCAATTTCGTCCTTGGTTACCGGAAATTCTATGGGATTGCCTTGCTCTTCGTAACGAAGCCAACCAACGATACTGGCTCCAGTTGTCGCGGAAGCGGGTCGCGAGACAGCTGAGGTAGCCTCAGGGTCGGCTGGCTCGGGCGCTGGTGCGGAATACGAAACGCCGCCCTGTTTGCGTGTGATTCGCTGCGTCATATCGCCCTCGAAATTCGGTGGCGGCGCCGCAGCAAGTTCGGAACGAATTTCGATATCTCCAGTCTCGAGCGATCCTTCCACATCGGGATAGAACTCAATCGTGTACTCGCTGTCCAGAATGCGGAAGTCCCGCGGTGCTTCTTTCTTTTCCAGCCCAAACAGCCTGGCGATTTTGGACGGCTCAGACCGGTGATTCATTTCGTCGAGTCGTTCCCGAAGGGCCTGACGGGCTTCTGTTCTGAGAGCCGTTAGAACAGGCCGGATTGCATCGAAGGCGGAGGGATGCAGGTAGACATGAAAGACGCAGGGCAGTACGACAGTGCGGCGCATCCGGAACAGCCCGGCTTCGGCGTTGCGAAGAACCTCGGCTATGATCTCGTCGCCATTGATGTGGCGTTCGGTAGTCGTTTGCTGCTCCCCTCGCATCGTTCCCGCGTTTTCATAGTAACGCGGGAATGGCTCAGACGCGTCCGACAAGTGTGCGAGCTTCGCTGCTGCTTCTTCCACTCGTAGTGTGCCTGCATGCTACGTATCTGCATGGTGTAGGTCAGGCACAAGGCCTTCCCATTGGAATCGTCCAAATTTACGGAAATCATCGGGTATCGGAAAACGATGTGCGGAAGATTCTGGGCGTTCGTGAGGGCGGCAGCCTCCCGAAGTCGAAGGGGGACATCGAGGAGCGCCTGGCTTCTCTGGACAACGTAGTCTCAGCCAACCTGTTTGCGGCCTGTTGCGACGAAAAACGGACGATCCTTTACGTCGGAATTGAGGAGCGTGGCAGTACCCACTTTGACTTCAATGAAGAACCCACAGACGATCAGGTCACTCTGCCAATCGCCATCGGCCAGGCATATGCACAGTTCCTGAACGCTGCGAGTGTGGCCGCAAAAGCCGGCGAAACCGGTGAGTTGTTGAGCGACGGCCATTCCCTGATGCAAAGCGCCAAAGTGCGCTACATACAACTCGGCTTCCTGGCAATGGCCGACGATAATGTCGCGATTCTGCGGAAGGTGCTGGCGCAATCGGCCGACCCGGAACAGCGAGCGATTGCGGCCTATGTAATCGGCTACGTAAAAGACAAGGCTTCGGTCCAGGAAGATCTGCAGAAAGCATTACGGGACGCCGACCCGACGGTGCGGGCAAACGCATTGAGGGCTCTAGCCGCGTTCGTCGTGTACTCCCAGAAGCACCCCGAAGCCGGGTTAAGAATTTCGCCGACATGGCTGATCGAGATGCTGCACTCCATCGTCTGGACGGATCGCAACAATGCTGCGGTCGCACTGGTTACGCTGACCGAAGGCCGTGATGGCGCACTCCTCGATCAGCTACGTGAGAGAGCGATTCAGCCGATCGTCGAAATGGCGCGTTGGAAGTACCTGCCACACGCGCTACCCGGCTTTATTCTCGCCGGTCGGCTGGCCGGTCTAAGCGAAGAGGATCTGCAGGCAGCATGGAACAAAGAGACACGAGAGCCTGTGATTAAGAAGGCTGTCGCTTCGGCAAAGCGCTGATTCACGGCTTTCGTTTGAGATAAGACACCAGCGCCGCGGGGTCGTCCGTGATAATCGCGTCCACCCCTGCATCGATCAGCTTTTGCCAGTCTTCCGGCTTGTTTGCGGTCCACGGCACCACCTGCAGCCCTGACTTGTGGGCTGCGTCGACCTGGTCTTTCGACACCAGTGGATACATCGGCGAAACAATCGGAACTTCTCCGGCTTCCTTCGCGATTGCGACAAAATCCTTTGGCTCACCAGCGTACAGTGCGGACAAACGGATTTCGGGCGCGATCTTCTTCATCGCACGCAGCGTCCGGAAATCGAAGGATTGCAGGATAACCCGCTTCTCCAGTTGGTGCTTGCGAATCACGGCCAGCACAAGGGTGACGAACTCTTCTGGCGTCGGAGTAAGCTCCGGTTTATCCGGCAGAATCTTGGTTTCGATGTTGAAGTCGACTTTACTGGCTTTTGCCGCCTCGAAGACCTCGTCAAGCGTCGGCATGCGGGTGAAGGGGACGGTTTTCTGGCTTGGGAACGACGGATTTTGTTTTGCTCCGCAATCATACTTGCGGACTTCGTCCAAAGTAAGTTCCCGGATCGGAGCGTGATCGCGGGGGCCTGTACACACAGGGGCGCTCAGCAACGAGTCGTGAGACACGACAACCACGTTGTCCTTTGTTACACCCATATCGAGTTCCAGCACATCGGCACCGCTTCGGATGGCGTACTGGAATGCGGGGAGAGTGTTTTCCGGCATCACGGCCCGGGCCCCGCGATGGCCGTGGACCAGGATCTTAGGTTGTGCTGCGATTGACATAATCTGGCTTAGCACTCCGACGATCAGGACAAGCGTACGCATATAGAATCAACCTTATGGTAATCACCCGCCGAGCTGCACTTCTCTCGCTTGCTGTCGCCCCTGCCGTCCGGAGTCAGTCCGCTCGTCCACCTCTTTGCATCTTCTCCAAACATATGGCGAAGTTCGGGTATGAGGATCTGGCGAAGCACGCCAAAGAAATAGGCTTTGATGGAGTGGACCTGACGGTTCGTGCAGAAGGCCATGTCTTGCCGGCCAACGTTGCGAGGGATCTGCCGAAAGCAGTTGCCATTCTTCGCGAACGAGGCCTGATAGTGCCTATGATCACCACTGGGCTCCTGCGGGCGGATGAAGCGCCAACCCGGCCCACGCTGGCGACTGCTGCTCGCCTAAAGATTCCGTACTGGAAGTCGGGGTATCACCGGTATACAAAGCTCGATGCTGCCGGGAGGGTCGAACAACTTGCTGCGGAGTACCGGCCACAGGTAGCAGGCCTGGCAGCTCTGTCGAAAGAGTACGGCATTACCTGCGGTCTGCACAATCACTCAGGCGACTACTACGGCTCGGCAGTGTGGGATCTCAGGGAGGCCATGTCGAACCTGGATCCGAAGTATATCGGCTACTATTTCGACCCGGCACACGCCACGGTCGAGGGAGGTCTGGGGAACTGGCGCACGTCCCTGAATCTCGTGGCGCCGCGTCTGAAGATGGTGTCGCTGAAAGACTTCTATTGGGAGAAAACCGGAGGGAAGTGGAACGTGCGCTGGTGCCCCATCGGCCAGGGAATGGTCGACTGGCCTGTGGTCTTCAAAAGCTTCAAAGCGGCGTCCTTTACTGGACCATTGACCCTCCACACCGAGTACGAGATGAAAGACGAACTGGCGTCCATCGCCAAGGACTACGAGTTTGTGCGATCACAGATGAAGGCGGTCTGGGGCTAATTTCAGGCGACGCGCGACATCTCGCACAGGCAGCAGTCACTACATCGGAAGCAACGGGGACAGCGGTGATTTGCGCAAGCGTCCTTGGTGCACGAAACGCAGATGTCGGTAGACGGCTCGTTGCAGATACTACACCGCCACGGGCTTACCGCTGCTTCGGGAACTATTACTTCAGGGACTGAGGCTTCTTCAGTTGCGGCTTCAATGTCGTGGGAGGAATCAACTTCTCCGGCCTGGTCCTCGTCCTCTCCGTCTGGGCTGACGACTGTTTCGTCAGGTTCGCTCTGCATCGCTGGGCCTCCTCGTTTGCAATCTGAAACTCCTGTTCCCGGAGTTCCGCAATGTCGCGAATGTGCTGTCTTAGCCGGTCCCAATGGATTGCATTCCGGGAGAAGGCTCTGCTGATCATGTCGGCCAGGTCAGGGCTCTGGTACTTGCGGATCCCGTCCCGCAGCGATTTCACCAGCAGATCCATACGCTCAATCTGAAAGTACGCTTCGAGGGCTGCCTGAAGATTCTCAGGTTTGCGGGAAAGCTCACTGGCAGCAATTGTCAGTGCTCGCATGCTGGCTTGGGCCGACCGCAACTGGCCCACATACGCTTCCGGAGCCGCGTTCTCTTCCCAGATTTTCGGATCAGCTTTCTGAACGACAGCTTCCAGTTCGCGAACGCTAACAGCCAGGGCCGCCATTTGCTGCTTCACATCCCAGTCCGCAGTAACACCCGTTTCGCTGGATTGTGAGTTCCCGTGCAAAGCGACCAACAGTGTAAGCACGATCAGCCGGGACACCACCTCAGTTTCGCACGCGATCCGCTTACAGCCCGGGAGGAGGAGGAGGGGGCGGTGGTGGCGGGGGTGGAGTCTTATTAGAGTCGGTATCACCGGGAAGAGGTTGACCACCTCCAGTCCCGGGTCCGGGGACACCAGTCGGGGATCCTGCAGATGGCCGGAAGATGATGCGATACAGAGCTTCCTGCGCCGCTTTCAACGTATGCTGAACGACTGCGTCCCGGTTAACACTGGCCTGCGCAAGGGGCTGGTCGCGATACACTCGCACTGACTCTCCTGTCCCCAGGCGTTTCGGCTCTTTGTTGGGCAGCAGGGCGTGCTGTACGTCGACCGTACCTTCGTCCACCGAGACCAGTGTCACGTCTTCGTCTTCCACCGAGACGTCGAATGTCGTTCCCCGCACGGAGATGACAGCGGTGGGCGTCTTGATCTTGTTGCTATTTGGCTGACCGCCCAGTTTCTCGATGTGTACCTTGACCCGTCCGAGCCAGATATCAAGAAGGTCTTTCCAGTTTGCCGGATTTGCGCGGAAGGTAACGCGGGAATTTGGATAGATCTCAAAGGTGCTGCCGTCCGAGACCTGGAGGACAGCAAACCCGTCGGCTCCGGTAAGGATGATCTGACGCACCTGCACCGTACTTCCAACCTGCAAGGCCCATGGTCCGGAGTCTTTCAGGACAGAGACCTGGCCGGTGAGCTGGACGACCTGAGCAGCGCCCGAAGTGCCGAAAGCTGTTCCTGTCGTTTGGCCTGACAGAGTGGGCAGATACAGAGCCCAAATGCATACGGCAAAAGGAGCCGCGAGGGAGAGCCAGCCTGCGACTGAGTGCCGGATGAGATGCATCACGCTAGACCTCCAAGTCTAACATCAAAATTGCAGTGCAAACCGCAGCCCGACGTGGTTTGGGACCGTACCTGACGGAAAGAAAAGGATTTGGCTCCCCGACCAAACGGGGGGTGCAGAGTACAATGGACTCGTCTCGTGTGTCGTAACGCCACATATTTAATGAGCGTCGCTTCGCTGTTTTTAGCGACAGCCATTGGGCAAACTCAGCCTTTTGACTGGCGCCGCATCGGTACGGTGACGGTCTCGAGCGGTCTGGCGTCTCCCGCCGGCGGATCGGTGGAGAGGGTTTGGTTCGGACCTTCCGGGACGATTCTCTATGCCCGCACTGCGGGCGGAGTTTGGCAGACTGCCGATTTTGAGAAGTGGACTGTGGCCCCTGCCGACGTTCAACCTGCTGGCGACACGTCCAATGTCAGTGCTTCGTCAAGTCAAACAGGACGTCTTTTCCGGGGAGACTCATTCGCCTGGAGGTCGGACGACGCAGGTCGGAGCTGGGCGAATCTGACCGAGTTCAACGGGCGCTCAATCCTCGGGGGAGAACTAGTCGATATTGCTGTCTCACCGGCGAATCCGGATGAGGTCGTGGTCGCGGGTGCGAACGGAGTCTGGCGATCGGTAGACGCTGGAAACAGTTGGTCCGGCTTGAACGAGAACCTGCCGAACCTTCCAGTGGAGCGAATTCTGGAAGTGCCGCAAAGCAGTGATCCATCGGCAAGGGTCCTGCTGGGGAAGGTCGGAGAGGCACTCTGGTCCCCCGGAGAACGCGGCGGATGGCGGCTTGCCAAAGACAGCGTCATGCAGCGGGAAGCCCTGCTGAAGATGGCGGTTCCGGTTCCGAACGTGACAGCAGTTGTGCGCTCGGGAGAA
>JACMLA010000486.1 GCA_014379815.1 Bryobacteraceae bacterium
GAAGTGAACCAGCTGCGCGCCCAGACTCGCCGAGTGGTCGAGAAATTCAAACGCGTTGAATCCTGAACTGCGGACGCTGAAAAGGTCGATTCCAATCTTTGCGGCAGGAGTGCTGGATGCCATCATAGCCATAGGAGCGCTAGCCAGGCCGGCTGTAAAGGTGCGGCGGAGCATCCCTGTATTATGTCCGACCAGAGGGTCTTATGTCCGACAAGCGGCGTTCCTGTTTGCGATCTTTGTCAGGCGTGGACATGCTCCAGCAAGTATTGGCGGAAGGGTCCGCCCAGGTCCTGGCGTTTCAGGGCGAACTCGACAGTGGCCTTCAAAAAGCCCAGCTTATCTCCGGCGTCATACCGTGTTCCTTCGAACTTATAACCGTAGATGGGCCGGTTGCGAAGCAGATGCCGGAGACCGTCGGTCAGCTGAATTTCTCCACCTGAGCCGGGCTGCACCGATTCAATCGAGGTGAAGATCTCAGGCGTCAGAATGTAACGCCCGATGATGGCCATATTGGACGGTGCTTCCGACGCTTTTGGCTTTTCCACCAGACTACGAATCCGGAATAACTGGTCGCGGGAGCCGTGGTGCTCCACCGGTTCGGCATCTACGACGCCATATGCCGAGATCATCTCGTTAGGGACTTCCATCAGGGCAAGGACAGATGCCCCGTAATACTCGTAAATGTCCATGAGTTGCCTCAGACAGGGCTTCTCTGAGTCGATTACGTCGTCGGATAGTACTACAGCGAATGGTTCCGGCCCTACCAGTTCCTTGGCGCGCAGTACAGCGTGTCCGAGTCCTAACGCTTCTTTTTGGCGAACGTAAGACACGTCCATCATGTCGGAAATGCTGCGAACATCGGCCAGCAATTCCAGCTTGCCGCGCGACTCCAGAAGATGCTCCAGTTCAAAGCTCTTATCGAAGTGGTCTTCAATGGAAGCCTTACCGCGCCCGGTTACGACGATGATGTTGGGGATCCCGGATTGGATCGCCTCTTCGACGCCGTATTGAATCAATGGCTTGTCTACCAAAGGCAGCATTTCCTTTGGTTGCGCCTTGGTCGCGGGCAGGAATCGGGTTCCGAGCCCAGCGGCGGGAAAAACTGCTTTACGAACTTTAGCGATCATTCACAATCCCTTTGCAAACGGCATCGAAACTTGCCTCGCACGACCGGGTACACTTCGGCTCCTGATCTGGCAACTCTCTCGCAACTCTATGGTAGCGGACGACTTGTTACCCTGCCACGGTACACTGAACTGCAATGACAGGCGTCCTCGTTTCCGCAGGCGAAGCATCGGGCGATCTGTATGCCGCGGAACTGGTGACCGCCCTTAAGGGGAACCACCAAAAGTTGTCGTTCTTCGGTTGCCCGGGAGACCGCATGGAGGCTGCCGGTGTTGAGCCGGTTATTCGTGCATCCAGCCTGGGAGTTGTCGGTCTGGTAGAAGTAGTCGCCCATCTTCCACGAATCTATGGAGCTTTTCGCAAATTGGTTTCGGCGGCAAAGTCGAGGCGCCCGGCCGTAGCTATCCTGACAGACAGTCCGGACTTCAATCTGCGGGTTGCCAGACAGATGAAGCTAATGGGCGTTCCAGTCGTTTATCTGATTGCCCCGCAGGTGTGGGCCTGGCGTCAGAAGCGGGTTCGTAAATTTCCTGGATTAATCGATCATCTCCTGTGCATCTTTCCCTTCGAGGAGCCCTGGTTCCGGGAAAGAGGCGTGAACGCTACCTATATAGGGCACCCACTGACACATATCGTCCGGAGGACCCGGAGTCGCGAGGAATTCTTTTCGCGGCATCGCCTCGATCCTCACCGGCCACTGGTTGTGCTGCTTCCCGGCAGCCGTGTGGGCGAAGTCTCCCGGCACCTGCCCGTGGTGGCTGACGCCGCAGTCAGACTTAAGGAAGCGCAGTGTCTATTGGCAACTCCTGCCGGCTTCAGCAGTCGCGCCGGCGCCAGATTTTTCAGGGAACGGATTCCCGCGTCATCCATCCAAGTAGTTGAAGGCGAAACATCGGACGCCCTGGCACACGCCACGGTTGCGATGGCCGCCAGCGGCACGGTCACTGTGGAAGCCGCCGTCCTTGGTACTCCGATGGTGACCTTTTACCGTGTGTCCCCACTAAGCTGGGCGCTGGGACGAAGGCTGGTTCGAGTGCCTTACCTGACAATGGTAAATCTGATCGCCGGGCGAATGATTGTGCCCGAGCTGATGCAGAACGAGGCAACGGGAGAAAGGCTGGCCGCCGAAGTACAGACGCTGCTGGTGAACTCTTCCAAACGGGATCAAATGAAGCGCGAACTGGCGCGCGTAACCGAAGCGCTCCGTACTCCGGAGCATCCAATGGTGCGGGCGGCCGCAATAGCCGGGACTTATTTACCTTAATGACGACAAGACTTTCAGGACACGCAACGCGTCTCCCCGGACCGATCTTACTGGCACTGATTTGTATGGCCTTGTCCATCGCTTCCGCGATGGCGCAGGACCGACGAACCCGGCTGGACGCAAGCCACTATGTGATCAACGCCGAAATCGATCCGGCTGCGCAGACGCTCAGAGCCCAGGTACAGATTCAGTTCTCGCCGCTGGAGACTACATCGGCCGTCGTCCTTGAGCTGAACAACGCGTTGAATGTCTCGAAGATTGTCGACGGAGCCAACCGACAGATCCCGGCTTCACGGTCTCAGGGGGACTCCACGGTCCGCCTGAACTTCCCGGACCCTCTGCCAAAAGGTCAGCCCGTTACCCTGACCGTTACATATGACGGACGGCTGAGCGGACAGGAAGAATCGCCTGTCTACGGCATCAAGTTCGCAGCAATTCAGAAGGATCACGCGTTCCTGATGTACCCCGCACGCTGGTTTCCAGTAACCGAGTACACAGTGGACCGTTTTACGGCCGACGTCCGGATCAGTGTTCCGTCGGGCTACCGCGTCATCGGAAGCGGACTCGAAGAGCCGGCGGCCGACGTCGGAGGCAAGGTCACCTATAAGTTTTCCTACCGGCAGCCGGGGTTTCCAGGCAGCATCGCTGTCGTGCAAGGCAGCCCGATACGCGCCACGACGGGCGGCGTAAACACCACGGTGTACTTCCGGGAGGCGAAGGAATCCGCCGCTGCGTGGGGTGAAGAGACCGGCAAAGTTCTTGGCTTTCTAACCGGCGTTTATGGAGTCGTGCCCCAGGCCGCTCTCACTCTGATCGAGACTGAGGCCGGAACTCCGGGTGGCTACTCAGCACCTGGAATCATCTTCCTGTCGCCCAAATCGATTGGCAAGCAGCAGGTAAATGCACGGTTGCTGGCAAACCAGATTTCACGCCAGTGGTGGGGCAATCTGGTCTCGCCGTCCACACGTAATCACATGTGGTTCGTCAATGGCGCCGCCCGTTATTCTGAACTGCTTTATGTCGAGGCACAAAACGGAGCCGGTGCTCTGGAAACCGACGTTCACGACACCTACGTGGAAGCGCTGACTCTGGATAATCTGCCCGTGATCCAGTCGGGACGGCTGGAAGATTACTCTCCCGAGTACTGGGCCGCTACAGCAGGAAAAGGGGCGGCAGTGATGCACATGCTGCGCTACGTAATTGGTGAGGAAAAATTCAAAGAGGCTCTGAAGACGTTTCTAAACGAATTCGCGAACAAGTCGGCGAGCACCGAAGATTTCCGCAAGGTCACCGAGCAGATCAGCGGTGAGAAGCTGGATTACTTTTTCCTGCAATGGATTGAGTCCAGCGGTGCCCCTGAGTTTAAACTCGAGTACACCGTGTTTCGGACTCCTAAAGGCTTCCGGGTCATGGGCAAGGTTGCGCAGGATCTGGACACGTTCCGAATGCCCGTGGAACTGCGTGTGGAGACAGAAGGCAATCCGGAAGACAAGAAGACCGAAGTCTCTGGCACGTCTTCCGAGTTCGTGGTCGAGACTTTTGGCAAACCTAAGAAGGTCACAATCGATCCCGCAAATCACGTCCTTCGCTACAGCAGGGATATGCGGGTCGCTGTCGCAATTCGCCGGGGTGAGATGTTTGCTGAGATCGGTGAGTACACCGATGGACTCAAGGAATACCAGAAAGCTCTGGACGTCGCACGGAACAGCTCGCTGGCACATTACAGGGTTGCGGAAGTATTCATGCTGCAGAACAACTACCAGTCAGCGGCGAATGAGTTTCGTGAAGCCCTGAACGGTGATCTGGAGCCTCGCTGGACAGAGGTTTGGGCCCACATTAACCTCGGTAAGATCTTTGATATCACCGGGCAGCGCGAGCGTGCCGTTAACGAATACACGCTGGCCGTACGAACCAAAGATAATTCCCAGGGAGCTCTCGAGGAAGCGTCAAAGTATCTGAAGCAGCCTTATGAGCGTCCGCGTTCCAACCTATAGCCTCCGAGCTTTCGGACTGTTTTTAACGGTAGCGGGGCTTGGTGTCTCTGCGCAGACCGAACCCGCCGTCGAGAATCCCGCTGCCCTGTTTGAACTCGCGCAGAGATACGAGAAAGGCGTCGGGTGTCCGCGTGACATCGGCAAGGCTCTGGTCTATTACAAGAAGTCCGCGGCTGAGGGCGAACCTGCGGCTATGGTTGCTCTGGGCGACCTGTACCGCGAAGGCATTTGCGTTCCGCAGGATCTGAGATATTCCGGGGACATGTACCGGCAGTCGGCGAACAAGGGCTTCGCGCCGGGCATGATGCGCCTGGGTCTTGCGCTCGAGACGAGTGGCCGGAGACCTGAAGGCATCGGTTGGTTTCGGAAAGCAGCAGCTCATGGGTATGGGCCTGCAATGACCCACCTTGGAGACATTCTCGCCGATGTGGACTGGTATCACCGGGCCGTAGCTGCTAAGGATCCCCCCGCCTTTGCGAGGCTTTCCGAGAATGTTTCCTCCACCGAAGCGGTCCAGCTTTTAAAGCAGGGATCTGAGCTTGGAGACCCGGTGGCACAGGCCCGCTATGGGCAGAGAATCGAGCAAACCGACGCTTCAGCCGCAGCAAAGTTATATCGCACTGCGGCAGAAGCCGGGGAGCCCTCGGCCATGTCAGGTTACGCCAGATTCGCAGAGAAAGGTCTGGCTGGCGTTCCGCAGAGCGATGGGGAAGCGCTCCTTTGGTACACCAAAGCTGCGGCTGCTAAGGATGCAGAGGGGCTGCACTGGATGGCTCGCCGGGCGGAAGCGGCCGGACAGCGCGAGGAAGCAATCCGCATGTACCGGCTCGCAGTGGGCCGCGCGCACACCGGCGCGATGGTGCGCCTTGCGAGACTGACCGACGATAAGAAACTGATGAGCGCCGCTGCAGAATCCGGCGACCCGGAAGCACTGTATCTGGTAGCGCAAGACTTGAAAGATGACGCGCTGATGCAACGTGCCGCGGAGCTGGGAAATCCTGAGGCACTTGCAGCAACAGGGCAGGTAGAAAAGGCCGCGGCCAGAGGGCATGTTCCGTCTATGCTGCATCTGCAGAGATGGCAGGACGCAGCGAACGCCGGCAGTCCCGAGGGTCTGTACCGCTATGGGCTATCGCTGCCCGACAAAGCCGAAGGAACCCGGTATGTGCAGCGTGCGGCCGATGCAGGGTATCCGGCGGCGATGCGGGATCTTGCAGCGCGCACTGCCTCAGGAGAAGGCATCGCGAAGGATACTGTGGCTGCCAAAACCTGGTATGGCAAAGCAGCGCAAGCAGGTGACGCAATAGCGAAGTACAAGCTAGGCGAGCCGAAGAAAGTCCAGGAGGCTGCGGAAGCTGGATACGCTCCTGCGATGGTCAAAACTGCCGAGACTACGGGCGATTCGAAGTGGCTCGAGAAGGCAGCGGAAAGTAATTACGCTCCAGCTCTGACAAAGCTTGGCAAAGTCGACGAGGCCGCAGCAGCAGGCGATCCTGAGGCAAAAATACTGCTCGGAGACCGGACAAAGAAGCCCCGCGAGGCATACAAGCTCTACCTCGAAGCGGCGGGAGCAGGCTCCCTCGCGGCAATGCGCAGGCTCGCGGAATGCCACATTAATGGACGAGGAACGTCGGTTTCCCCTATAGATGGCGTGAACTGGTATCGAAAAGCCGCGCAGGGCGGCGACGCCGAGTCGCTGGCTATACTGCAGAAGCTCGGCAAGACGCTGTACTGAGGTTTACCACACTTAGCTGCTCTGGGAGCTTGCCGTTACTCACCCGCTACAAACCGATAGCCGGTCGCTAAACAGGAAGCAACGTCAGGTCTTTAAGATGTTCAAAGTCCCGATAGTCTGCCGTGACTAACGGGAGATCCCATTGTCGAGCGGCTGCCGCGACCCACGCGTCGGCCGCCGTAACAGGTCGTCCCAAGGTACGACTTTCGGCCATGATGTCGGCCCACACAGCGCAGGTTTCCTCGGTCGCCAGCAGCGTGGTGCAGAGATCAATATGCCTCGTGAGCTCCTGGCGACGTGCGGGTTTCCACTGGTTCACTCTCGGCCAGAGGAGCAATTCGCTGTGCGTCATGAACGAGATGAACCACTGATGGCCAACGGCAATCTCCAAGCATCGGCGATGAAGGGAATGATCTGGCTTGAAGAGAATGGAAACGATGTTGGTATCAAGTAAAAGAATTTTCAATAGGGCTCATTTGGGATTTGTCTACGAATCTCCCGAATCAACCTGATGAAAGCGTCGACCTCGTCAGGATGACCATCGTCTTTGAACCGCAATACCATCACCGGTGGCTTTATGCCGGGGATCGGAAGGGCGCGTTCGGGTAGTTTCCCTGGGTCGTCAACAACCTTGGCCATATCGCTAGTTTAGCGGGGGAGTTGCCGATCCGCTTTCGTGCCAGTGACGCCGTCTACAATTGCGTCAGCAAAGCGGGCTCCCAAAGCCCCCGTCTC
>JACMLA010000487.1 GCA_014379815.1 Bryobacteraceae bacterium
AATTGCTTTAGCTCTCTATGAAAAATACGGCGTTGAAGGATTCGGAGCCATTGTCGGTGACTGGAGTCTAGCGCTGTGGGATTCCACGGCTGAAGCCATCGTGCTTGCCAGCGATTACGCTGGAGTTCGGCCGCTATATTACTCACAGCAGGAATCGAATGTAACCTGGTCATCTTCGTTGGCGCGTATAGTTCAGTACTGCGGCGCAGAGGAATTGAGCCGTGAGTATGTCGTCGAGTATCTTGGTCGTGGCTCCTCTCGTGGCCGGACACCGTACGTTGGCATCTTCCCCGTTCCCGCCTATCATGCCGTTGTTATCACGAGTCATGGGATATCATCACAGCCTTTCTGGTCACTGCAGCGTATTGCACCAACGCGCTACGCCAACGATCACGATTACGAAGAACGCTTGCACGATCTTTTTCGCGAGGCGGTGTCCTGCCGGCTGGAGAACTCCTCCGGTGTTGTCTCAGCGGAACTGAGCGGTGGACTGGATTCTTCGGCCGTCGTTTGCATGGCGGACCGCCTTATCGCACGCCGGGAAGTCTCAGCATCGCATTTAACGACTGTCACTTACCGTCAGCAAGGATCTGCCGATGAACGGTTTTACCGCGCTGTCCAGGAGCAGTGCTCTACTGCCGAGCCCTTCTACCTCACCGCTGAACACTGTCCCGCTGCGCAGGTGGGTGCAGTGGGAACGGCGGCGCCTGCGTGGTGGCAATTGCGCCAGACATTGACAGCAGACCACATGCGCCAGGCCGGTGCTTCGGTTCTACTGACTGGTCAAACTGGAGATCTCGTGATGGCTAATTGGCTGGACGACTCCGAGCAAACTGCGGACTACCTACAGAAAGGACATTTTCGAGCTGCCGCTGCAGAAGCTCTTTGCTGGAGTCGATCACTCCGTGTACCCATCTATTCTGTGCTGTGGCGCTCGCTTCGGAGCAGTTTGTCAGGTTCACCAGTGACTGGAAACCTGGATCTTTCGGAAGTCACCTCCGCCTCCGCGAAACACGGCGATTCATTGTCCTCGGATTCCCGAGACATGCTGATAGAAACAGAGAAGACGCGATTCCAAAGGCGTTCGTGGGGAGACGCGCTGCCGTCCGCAAGGAAGCGGCTCTCCTCGCTGTTCAGCTTGCTCGATGGCCGCCTGTTGCAATGCCCGGAAACACTGCAGGAGTTCTCATGTACCCATCCCTACTCGCATAGACCGCTAGTGGAATTCATGTTCTCCATTCCCTCGGGCCTCACCTGCCGCCCCGGCGAACCTCGACGCTTGATGCGGCGCGCCTTTGCGGATGTACTTCCGAATATCGTCCGCACAAGGCGATCTAAAGCCATTTACGACACCGCCTTCCGCAATGCCATAGTTCCCTTGGCAAATCACATTTTAAAGGAAGCAGGGTGTCTGCAGGTGGTGGAGAGAGGCTATATCGATGGCGCCAGCTTCAAGGGTCGATTGAATCGTCTTGTGAATGGCATGGAGTGCAATGAAGGTCAGCTGCGACAGATTCTATTGCTGGAGTTCTGGCTTCGCCGCCGAGGACACGGCCCGACGACGGAATGCCCCGACGCGACTCCTATGCGCGCGCACAGCGTAGCAGCCAGCGGGTTTCACTAGCCCAGGCTGTGACCGTTTCCTGCCGCTTGCGCACGCTTTCCCGGGAGAATGCTCAATTCGATTTTGGTGCCCTCGCCCGGACGGCTATCGATATTTAACCGCCCGCCGATGTGAACTGCCCGTTCGCGCATGCCGCTGAGACCCCAGTGGTGATTCTTAGCGGCCGCCCTTTGCAGATCGAACCCCACACCATCGTCGCTGACACTCAGATTGAGAGAATCCGGGCGATAATCCAGGAAAACGTCTATGCGGGATGCCGCGGCGTGGTTGACTGCATTGCTGATTGCTTCTCTCGCAATCAGAAAAGCATTGGCCTGAACTTCATAGGGAAGCTGCCGTGCGACACCATGCACGTGAAGGTGCAGAGTTACGCCACTTTCGTCCGTCAAGCTGCGACCCACACTCGAGAGCGCGTCGACCAATGTTCCAGCCTCGAGTTCCGGAACTCTCATGTATGAGATTGCGTGCCGGGCTTCCATCATCGATCGATCAGCTTGTTCGAGTGCTCGCTCCACCTTTTCCCTGGTTGCCGCCGGATTCGATTCAAACTGCTGACATGCTGCGGACAACTGATATACAACACCCGTGAATCCCTGCAGCAGCGTATCGTGTAATTCACGAGAAAGACGCGAGCGCTCCGCTAGCACCAGCGCAAACCGAGACTGCAAGTTGCGTACACGCAACCGGTGCACACCCCAACTGAGCAGCCCCACTGCGATAACACACAACGAGCGGAACCACCACGTCTGGAAATACAGAGGAGGCCGGTGGAAGCTCACCGCGGCGCCTTTCGTATTCCATACACCATCGTTATTTGATCCAACCACCCGGAAACGGTAATCACCGGGCGGGAGGTTTGCATACCTGATACTGCGTCGGCTATCGGGTTCGCTCCAGTTCGTTTCGAATCCTTCGAGCATGTACCGAAACCGCACCCGGTCAGGCGCAGCGAAACTCAAGGCCGTATACTGAAACTCAATTTCACGTCCAGGAAACGAGTGCTTGCCGGCGCCAGCCCCCATCTCCGTTCCATCCACAACAACAGCTTCGATGACAACGGGAGGCGCGAGCTGATTCCCGCGCAGGTGTTCGGGATCAAGGCTCGCCACCCCATCATCGGAACTCATCCACAAACGGCCGTCCAATGATCTTGCAAGGCGTGGATTAGCCATGCGTGCTGTGGAGGCGATGTTAGCGCCCTCTCCTGGCGTATCCATTGTGAGCCGCAGCGAGCGTGGCTGTCCCGCTACACTTTGATCCAACTCGGCACGCGAGAGTTGATACAATCCGGATCCGGCGGTGATCCACAGCTTCCCATCTTCCCCTTCGATCACTCCCTGAACGCCACCCGCTGGGATCCCTTGCGCCGTTCCCCACGTCGTCCAGCGACCCTGGCGAAAGCGGCTCAAGCCGCCGGTTGCGGCCAGCCAGATGTCGCCTGCATGGTCTTCATACATAGATTGCACCGGTCCTGCCGCCACGCCATCCTGAATTCCCCAACTCTTCGAGGAATCTCCCGTCGCTACCGTGACTCCGCCCTGGTAGTAACCAAGCCAAAGTCGCTCATGGCTATCCACAAGCAACTGGTACACGGTCTTTCCGGCCGAAGAAGGTTGTCGCTCCGGCGTGTCGACAGCCGTGTCACGGATGTGCCGAACCCCGTTTCGTCCATCGATAATCCAAACGTCCCCGCGGTGTCCGCTGCTGATGGCGAACACCCTGTTTAATGGTCCCTGATCCGGTGATGTGAGCTGCTGGATTCGACGTCCTTTGTCCAGGTAGCTAAGCCCTTCGGTGGTACCTATCCATAGCCGGCCGGACTCGTCTTCGTGAAGAGAGATGACTGTTAGTCCTGGCAAACCTTCATTCAATCCATATCGCTCTATCTGAGCTCCACGCACCAGATTCAGTCCGGTACCTGCTGTGCCAACCCAGACTCCCCCGTCGCGGCTCGCACAAACTGCCGTGATTAGATCTCCTGAAAGGCCTTCGAGTGTAGACAGACGTGAGATCCTGGGGGCACGAAAACGATCAATCCCGCTCGCCGTGGCCAACCATAGGCTGCCTTCACGATCCTCGTACAGCGAGTGAATCGTATCGCTAGACAAGCCCTGCAAGCGTCGGAAACTTTCTACTCGTCCATTGCGGATCCTCAGCAGTCCTTGTCCGGCAGTTCCTGCCCATACATTGCCGTCGCGGTCGCGCAGCAAGCGCCGGGTTGTAAATGCTTCCCGGTTAGATTGTGTGAATGCGGGCTGCAGAGTCCCTCCAGAGAACCGGAGGACGCGCCTGGTCTCCGCATCCGCAACCAGCAGCGCCCCCTCGGCATCGTTTGCAATCGCGATCGCCTCGGCATTCGTGCTACCGGCACAAACAAAGCTCTCTTCGCGCAATTCGCAGATTCCGGACCGAGTGCCCAGCCACACAACACCGCGACTGTCCTCAAAGATGGTGAGAATGCCAGATGCAGGCGCACCCTCTTTCGGTCCGTATCGCTTCACGGTCATATTCTGGATCGATGCCAGGCCGCCATTGGCGGAAGAGGTGATCACCCACAACCGCTCTTTTCGATCCTCCAACATGCCTGTCACAGCCCCAGGAGGCAACCCCTGAGCGGTAGTAATTGTCGTGACACGATCTTCATCCAGGATGCTGACGCCTGCCGACGTGCCAACCCACAATTTTCCTGAGCGCGAGGACGCAGTTAATGACCGTACTTCCATCGCAGGTAGTTCTTGGCCCGTGCGGGATTTCCAGGGAACAAAGCGCACACCGTCAAATCGAACCAGACCCTTATCGGTTCCGAGCCACAAAAACCCGTTCGCGGTCTGCGCAATAGAATTCGTTGGGTAATGCGAAAAACCGCTGCGACTTGTCCAGCTTGTATGGATGTATTGTGTAACGGCCAGCGAGGGATCGAGACAAAGAGCGGGGATCCCCGACAAAACAAATAACAGTAAATTACTCCGCCATGAATTTGGTGCGAGCCCCACGAGAGAGAAGTGCCGCCTGCCGGCAGTCAGCATTGTACTGCATTAGTCACCGGAATGCTCCCACTAGTCTTGTCTCACACGAGATGAGCCTGGGCGAGTGGCTGGTTTCTCACATAAGATGAGCCTGAAGGAGCGAGTCGGCATGCTGGGGATTGATCGTCAGCGTGGAAACAGGACAATCGACAAGCCTGGAGCAGATCCGGGCATTTTTTGCGGTTAGCGATGAAGTCCGATTCGAAGGCTGTGACCGGCAACAGGTGTACGGCTGGATAGATCGGACATTGCGAGGGCAGGACTGGAGCAAATTGAAGCGGGCGAGCCGAGGGTTAGTGCGTCGTTATGTGGAGAAGATGACGGGGCTAAGCCGAGCTCAAGTCACCAGGCTGATTCACCGGTATGCGACTTGCTCAATCCGGCGCAGGAGAAAGCGTGACGCTGGCCTACATCCAAAAAGCTCCGGCGTATCACATCAGCGGTGACGAGATCATTTACCTAAAAGACCTGGGCATCTCGGATTCCGTGCTCAAGGCGTTGATCGACCACGGCCAGTCCAACGCCGTTGATAACGCCACGCCGCTGCTGGCACCGACGAACGCGCTGGTCGCCGTCAAGCCGCCGCCAGAGGTTAACGAGTTCTATCAACCGCTGACGCCCTATGGCACATGGGTGGAAGTGGCTCCTTATGGCTGGTGTTGGCAGCCGACGGTGGCGGTTGTTTATCAAAGCTGGCAGCCTTACTGCGACAATGGGAGCTGGCTGTGGTCCGACTCCGGTTGGTACTGGCACTCGTATTACTCATGGGGTTGGGCGCC
>JACMLA010000488.1 GCA_014379815.1 Bryobacteraceae bacterium
CCCCCAGACACTGCTGGGAGACTACCTGGAAGAAGGTGCCAGCGGCGGATCGGGTCACGTTTGGGAGCCCTATCTGGCGTTCACACCCCGGCCGGACTTGCTGCTTCCCGCGTGGTATTCAGGCCGCAACCTGGCGGAAAGCTTCTATCTGTCCATCCAGGGACTGAGCTGGCAAAACATCGTGGTTGGCGACCCTCTTTGCAGTCTTGGCCCCCCGCCCTAACCGCGAGTTAGTAAAAGGATCCTAAGTCTCGCCAGGCAGCCGATCGGGCAAAACGTCTCAGTTAGTTTCTTTATTATTCGGATTAGAGGTAGGACCTACTCCATTTAGGGCTGGATTCAACGATCATAAACGGGAGATTTAATGCCTGTCACTCATAAAAAGCGTAATAAATCGTACTCGGAAGGATCAGACTGGTAGACGTTTTTCCGTAAGGAGATCTGAATTATGAAAAAGTTCTGGATTGTGACAGTGGCCGCTGCACTGTCGCTGCCACTGGTTCCCGGCCAGACCAGTGGTTCTACCGGTAGTGGTACAGGCACAGGAACAGGTACAGGTAGCGCTGCAGGCGCGGGCCAGTCGGGCACGGGATCCCAACGTTCCGGCTCCATGGGTCAAAGTAAGCAGAGTGGCCGAACCGGGAGCGGCACGGGAACAGGGACTGGCACCGGAACGGGCACTGGCACCACTTCGAGTGACAAAATGTCGGGACCTGGTTCCCCGGGCTCTGGCTCGATGGACAGCACTGACACAACTACCAAAACCCGCAACCGCCGCGGCACGAAGGGCCAGACCAGAACAGGTTCAATGGGAACAGGTTCAACTGGGACGGGCACCGGGACCGGCACTTCCGGATCGGGAAGCGGGACTTCCAAGCCCACATCACCTAATCCGTAAACAACACAGAGAGCCCGGCGTCCTTCACAGACGAACGCCGGGATTTGCTCTATTTCTTCAACGCGTTTTGACGGTCCCGCAATTGTTGTTCGGCACGAAACCAGTCATCCTCAGCAGACCCGTGCTTACCTGTCCCTTTTCTTTGCAGAAAAAAGCCATGGGCTAAGCTCGCAATTTCA
The DNA here is from genome assembly GCA_014379815.1 of Bryobacteraceae bacterium. The sequence goes on from JACMLA010000488.1 coordinate 1,078, forward strand.
CTGTCTTCCGTCAGATCATTCATCGCAGCATATCCCTGCAATGACTGACCAGCATTCGTGGCATCAGCCAGGCTCCGGGCTGTGCGAATCTCTTCATGGGCGTGTGGGTCTTCCGCCTGGTCCCGGATTTCATCTGACATTTGGTCTTTGTACTCCTTCGCGGAACGGACTACGGAGCAGAAGGAAACGTTTCGTAGGCGCCGCTATTCCAGCATCTCGGTCAGCACACGCCCGGAAGCTCCGCTAGGGGTCTCCACCTCCAGCATCGTCGCCAGTGTCGGTGCTACATCATTAACGGCGATCCGCCCGTGATATTTACCTGCACGAATTCCCGCACCCATGAAGATCACCGGAACGTGAGAGTCGTAGTTATACGGTGTTCCATGCGAGGTTCCAGATGACTCGAAGAGCCAGTAAGGCTCCGAGACTACGAATAAGTCAGATCCACGCTCTGCATGGAAGCCTGCCCGGACCCGCCGATCAACAAGGTCGTCCAGCAAGCTACCCGTCCGAAGTTGCGATCGCGTGTAAACACGGTAAATGTGCGGAATAGCCCGTACTGCATTCGCGGCGATGTTCTCCACTTCCTCGCGATTCAGCTTCCTGGAATTGATGACATCGTAGTCCAGGTAAGGTGCTGGCCCGGACTGGCCGATCACCCACTTCGCTTCGCCATATTTCGCACTCAGAGCGGAATTGATCGCATTCAACACCACACCCTCCGGGATGCGGCCTCCAGGCATTTTCCGCTGCTGCATCTGCTCAGGCATAGGAGCTACGCCATGATCGGCAGTCATCATCACCACCCAGCTTCCGGCACCGATCTTCTGGTCAAGATACTCGAAGAACCGCCCGAGCGCACGGTCGCTCTGAATGCTGATGTCCCGAACTTCCGGCGCATCCGGACCGACCACATGGCCTACCCGATCGTTGGCAGAGAAGCTCACCGCCAGTACATCGGTGTACTCATCCGTCCCTAATCCTTCGCCCTCAATCGCGGCCTGGGCAAAGCTCACCAGCAGCTCATTATGGAAAGGCGTCCGGTCAAGCATGCTGTAGTAGCCTTTGTCAGGCTTTTGTGGCATCTGCACAATCGGCTTGTCCCCGGGACCCGCGTCGACGGCGGTCCATTGTTTGCCCGCCCACTGATCCACAGTCCGGCTCGCATTGAACTTCCCGGCCCACCCCGGCAGGACTGAGAAGTAGTAGGTGCTGCTGACGAAGTTACCCGTAGCCGTGTCGAACCAGTAAGCTCCGTCGGCCATTCGTCCGACAGGCAGGATGGCGCTGCGGTCTTTGCTCGAGATTCCAATTAGCTTCGACTTCCCGTTGGCCATCTTCAATTCATCGCCTACCGTGCTCACCAGCAAACGCCTCGGCGACGAGCCGCGGCCCGTCCCCCCCAGCAATTGCGTGCTGTCATCTGACACGCTGCTGACCTGCCGACCGGTCTCGCGATCAAACCATTCGTTGCCGACAATCCCGCTGATTGACGGAAAGGCTCCGGTGAGCATGGTCGAATGACCCACGGCCGTTACAGTTGGAAAGTGCTCGAAATGAGCGTTGGTGAATACCGCGCCGCGGTCCCACAGCCTCTTCAAGCCCCCTGTGTAGGAGCCTCCGAACCGGGTGAAGTAGTCGTAGCGAAACTGATCGATTACCAGATTCACTACTAGCTTCGGCTTCGGTGCGGTGGCGGCATTTACCGAGAAAGCCAACAAAAGAACAACAGCGAAGTTTCTGATCCGCATTAGTCGAGGACCAGCGCGCCGGATCCCTGCAGCTGATACATCGTCAAGCCAGACTTCACTGAGGCTGGGTCAAATTTCACGTTGCGCTCCGCCGCTTCGTGCTTGCCGCGCTTTACGGCTTGCTCCCGGGTCAGTTCCAGCTTCTGCACTTTGCCTTCGGCGATCGCCATCTTGCCTACGGAGGTGCGCGGAAACACAATGTCACCGTCGTTTACTTTGACCCGGACCGCGTTCTTGCCGGTACCTGCAAGTTGCATCCAGCATCCAGCCATCTGACACACTTCCACGATCTTGCCCGTCACCTGAACAGTTTGTCCGACAGACGCCGGAGCGGCTCCCAGAAACTTGTCCACGGTAAGTGGGTCGTTCGGGGTCAGAGGCTGACCAAGGCGAGTCTGGGCAACCGTCAGAGTCACAGTGCCACACAATAAAAGAAACATCCGCAGCATGCCGTCATTCTCCCACGCTAGGCCATAAAAAGCTGTGTCTCGCGCTACACTGAGGATGCTTCGTGGACCTCAATACCTCCCTGACCTACGTCAAAGGCGTGGGACATGCTCGCGGCGAAATGCTGCAAGCAAAAGGCCTGAGCACCGTCGAAGATCTGTTGCTCTATCTTCCGTACCGGTACGAGGACCGGCGGAACATCAAACCGGTTTCCCAGCTCGCGCCCGGTGAAGTGGCTTCAGTCGTAGCGGAAATCCAAACTGCCCGTGTTTCCTCCTTCAAACGCAAAAACCTTGGAATGTTCGAAGCGACACTGAGCGATGGCTCTGGCGCAACCCTCGGCGCAAAGTGGTTCAATCGGGCTTACCTCGCAAATACCCTGATTCCCGGGAGCCGTCTTTCTCTGTTCGGAAAGATCGAACTCGACTCCTGGACGGGGCGGCTATTTGTCACCAATCCGGAGTTCGAAACACTCGGCGTCGAGGATGAGTCCGAAGCATCGATCCATACCGCCCGGATCGTGCCCATCTACGAGGCTGCAAGCAAGGTCACGACCAGAATTTTTCGATCCGTCGTACGCCACGTCTTGGGAGCCCTTCCCGACATGGAGGACATGCTTCCGGAATATCTGCGCCAGCGCCTTAAGCTCCCCGGGCGCCTCGAGGCTTTTCGCGGAGTTCATCTGCCCGCGGAAAACGAAGACGTGCGGCTACTGAACGCCTTCCGGACGCAGGGGCAAATCCGCATGATTTTCGAAGAATTCTTCTGGCTGGAAACCGGTATCGCCCTGAAGCGCAGAAAGGCACGGGGTGTCACTGGAATCGCTTTTGAGCTCAACGACAAGGTGCGCGGAAAGATCAAGGCCATGCTGCCTTTCAAACCCACCGGCGCCCAAAAGAAGGTTCTTGCCGAGATCGCAAAGGACATGGAGGCACCCCATCCCATGCACCGACTGCTTCAAGGCGATGTGGGTAGCGGTAAGACGATCGTCGCTGCGCAAGCCGCCATTATCGCGGTAGAAAACGGATATCAGGTGGCCCTGCTGGCACCTACCGAAATTCTTGCGACACAGCACTATCTATCCTTCACGAAACTCTTCAACAAGATCGGCTACGTAACCGCGCCTCTCACCGGCTCCCATACCGCCAGAGAGAAGCAAAAGCTGAAACAACTCATCGCGCAAGGGTACGTCAACATCGCAATTGGAACTCACGCGCTTCTTGAAGCAGATGTGGAGTTCTCCAAACTCGGCCTTGCCATCATCGACGAACAGCATCGTTTTGGTGTCATGCAGCGGCTGAAGCTGTTTGAAAAAGGGCAGCGCCCGGACGTTCTCGTAATGACCGCCACGCCCATACCGCGAACGCTGGCACTTACGATTTATGGCGACCTCGACACTTCGGTAATCGATGAATTGCCGCCGGGTCGTAAAGCAGTCGTAACCAAACAATTCGGGGAAGACCGCATCGAGCAGGTCTACTCACAGATCGCAGATCAGGTAGCCAAAGGGCGCCAGGCCTACGTGGTCTACCCAGTGATTGAGGAAGGCGAGACGCTGGCCACCAAAGCGGCTGAAGCCATGTTTGCTCACCTCTCCACCACAGTCTTTCCAGCCCTCAGGGTAGGACTGCTTCACGGAAAGATGTCGGCCGAGAGCAAAGAACAGGTGATGGGCAGCTTCCAGTCCGGGGAACTGGAAATACTTGTTTGCACCACCGTCATCGAGGTCGGCGTCGATGTACCTAACGCTACCGTCATGGTGATCGAACAGGCAGAACGCTTCGGCCTCGCCCAACTGCACCAGCTCCGGGGAAGAGTCGGTCGCGGTGGTGAGCAAAGTTACTGTATGTTGGTCACAGGGAAGCTCAACGACGCCGCCAGGGAGAGAATTCGGACCATGGTCGAGTCGAACGACGGGTTCTACATCGCCGAGATGGATATGAAGCTCCGCGGACCCGGCGAGTTTTTTGGCACCAAACAATCCGGATTGCCCTCGCTTCGGGTCGCCAACATCTTGCGCGATGGAGAGATCCTTGAACTGGCCAGACACGAGGCAATGGCGTTCGTAGAAAGCCCACCATCTGCAGAGGCGCTGCGTCTTGCTGTGACATGGATCCAGAGCCACTGGCAGAGGCGCTACGGTCTGGTGCAGGTAGGCTAGCCATGCGGATCATTGCCGGGGAGTTTCGCAGTCGCCGTTTGAAAACCTTACCCGGTTTGGACACTCGGCCTACCCCGGATCGTCTGCGGGAAACGCTTTTCAACATCATTGCCCCGGAGATTGAAGATTGCACCTTCCTCGACGCTTATGCAGGAAGCGGTGCAGTCGGCATAGAAGCGCTAAGCCGCGGCGCCGCACAGGCTGTCTTTATCGAGCGCAACAAACCAGCCGCCGACATTATCCGTGAGAACCTCGTGCTGCTCGGCCTGACCAAACGAACCGAAGTGCTGCAGGGCCGCGTCCTGCAATATCTTTCCAAACGGAAAGCCGATGTCGTCTTTCTCGATCCGCCCTATTCGCTGGAGCTGGAGTACACCGAGTCTCTCAACCAGCTGGGCATAGATCCCCCGCCTCTGACCATCGCCCAGCATGCGGTTCGCTACATTCTGCAGGATCAGTATGGGTGCCTGAGACGAACCCGCATCGTGAAACAAGGCGACAACTCGCTAAGCTTCTTCCGGCCTTAGCGCACCCGGATCACGATCAGAGTCTGATCATCGGTCAACATGACATCGCCCCGGTGCTTGTCGACGTCCGCCATTACAGCGTCGGCCACTTCTTTCACGGTCTTGTTGCAATTTTTCTTTAAAATCCGAAATGGCCGGTGGGTTCCATACTCGCCTTCCGTCGCGTTGGTCTGGTCCTGAACGCCATCGGAGTACAGGAGGATCAGATCGTCCGGCTGTGTCTGAAACGTGATCTCGTCGTACTCGCGATCGTCCAGCAGACCTAGCGGAATGCCCTCAGCCAGAACTCTTAGCCTTTCGCCGCCCCTGCAAATCAACGGAGTCAGTGCGCCTGCATTGGAGATCGTCAGTGTCAGGTTCTTCCGGTTCCAGTACATCAGCAGCAGAGTTACATACTGCGCATCGACCCTGCGCTCCAGCAGCACCTGATTCAATCTCTTCATCAGTGCTGCAGGCTTGCGGATTCGCGGGGCCAAAGTTCGCAGCAGTCCGCTAACCAGTGCGCCATACAACGCGGCGGCCGCACCCTTTCCGCTGGAGTCGCCGAAAGCAATGACGGCTTCGTCTTCGCCATGCTCAAAGAAGTCGTAGAGATCCCCGCTAACTTCGCGGGCAGGACGCCACCCAACCGCTACCTCCAGGCCTTCAATCTCCGGTTCACGCGGCAGCAGGATCGATTGCACGCGGCGGGCCGCCTTTAGGTCCTGCTCCATCCTCTGCTCGCGTTGTGCCAGTTCCTCATACAGACGGGCGTTCTCCACCGAACTCGCTATCTGCGGAGCGAGCAGGGAAAGAGTGCGAACGTGCTCTTCGGTGAAGTAG
>JACMLA010000489.1 GCA_014379815.1 Bryobacteraceae bacterium
ACTGTGTGACCGCTCCGGTAGTAAGTTTTGGGAATTGAGCCATGATCAGAGCTCCGACACGACATCGTTCAACGAATGCGAGCGAAGCATGGCAGCTCGTACCGCCTGTGCAATCTCATCGCTGTGTTCCAGAAAAGACCGGCTGTCCATGGCGTTTACCTGGATCTGAATAGTTGGTCCACTCGCACTAACCGGCGGTGTGGCCTGGTCCGAAGATGGCCCTTGCAATTGACTGGCTTGCTGCGGAACAGCAGTGCTGCGGACCTGTCCGTCCTGGGCATAGTTCACCGCGGAAAAGGTTCGATTGCTCAATAAGCCAGCGTCAACGGCAACGGACGAGGGCAACTGGTATTTGACCAGAGGCTCCGGCGTTTGCTTTTCATCACTCCCGCCTCCGAACAGCTTCAAAAGTCCAGTCACAATAGGACCCACCCCGGTGATCAATCCAACCGTTTTCAGGACTTCGGTTCCGATAGAACTGACGCCACTACTGCTGCCTTCGTTTGTTTTCTGGCTTGAGCTGGCAGGCCTCTGGTTAGCTGCCTGACGCTCCTGAGTCAGTGTGTTCGAAGTAACGGTACTTCTGACAATCTGTTCGACGTCGGTGCGTGGTGTCGGACGTAGCTGTACCAGGTTGGAAGCAGCGCTGTTCGAGTTTCTGGGTGACTGGCCGGCAAGAGCATCGTCGGCCAGTTGAAGCCCGGCAGAGCGAACTTCGTTCCCTGATTTCGGCGCGTCCAGCGTAACCCGCACTTCGCTGCGGGTCTGCGATGCTCCGGCTGCCGATTCCGCCACTACCGAAGCAAGTTGTTTCCATTCATCTCTCGTCATGATTCATCTCCCTTGCCATTTCGTTCTCGAGGACACAAAAAGCTTCCACAGTTCGCGCGGGAAGCGGCATCACATCGCCGAATCCAAATGTCCGCGCAACTTGCCAGCGTTCAATCCACTCGAGACTCTCCGCAGTGACTACTCCTCGAGGACAGGTAGTCAGACGTGCGGTTCCCCGTGCCCAGACCAGACGCTCCGGCTCGGCCAGAGCTTCAGGAACCCATGGACATCTTCGTTTCTTTTCAAGGCCTTGTTTTCTGCAGGTGTCGCACTTCCACGCGGCTTGTTGGGCGAACTGGAATTGGAAGGCGACAACTAGTTTTTTCTTTCTTCCTCACTTAAACCGCACTCCTGACGAATTTCAGCCGATATCTCCCGGCATAACTCTTCCGGACCGGCAGCGAGAAGATTCTGTTTGTCCGCTATTTGTCCGTCTATGGAAAGACCTTCGATCAGGGTCAAGCCCCAGTCGATATAGAGCCGGTCAATTTCCACCCTTGCGATCGCGGCGGAAAGCTTTTGATCCAGACTGTCGCCAGCCTCATCGAACTCGATCTTGCGGCCCAGCTCGCGGACACGCCTCGTCAGTTCGAGGCGCCTCCCAAAAGAAATGCGGGCGACGCTGAAGCGCACACCCGCACAAACCGCCGATTCCACGACGCGTACGCTTTGGTATTCCATCTGTGGCCTAGGCAAACGCGATTGCGATTTCGTCTTCACCGCTGCCCTGCGCACGGCAATTCCGAAACTTCCATTCCAGCCGGGATTCCGAGTCGTCGTACTCCGGTACTTCTGCAACTACGCTTTTCAGATAGAGTCCGAACATTTGCTGCTGCTGTTGCCCCAGCTGAAACATGACCTGCATCGGAGATCTTTGCCTCGATGCCGTATAAAGAGCGTTTACCGATGAGTCGTCTCCCGCATACAAATCGAAGTCCAGAGTCACCTTGCGCTGACCGGGAACCACCACCTGCATGTTGTCAAGTCCGAACTCACGCGTCCGGGCTTCGAGGCTGTTCGACAACTTCAGTTCCGCTGACGTGAGAGTGTAGAACCGTTCGGCTACTGCTCCGAGCCAAACCTGCCCAAGGTGTCCTGGCACGATTCCAGAATCAAAGTTCTGGGAGACAGGTTCGTCCGGAAAGCTGCTCAGTCCACCCTGACCATCGCTGAAGGAATAGCTGTCAATGATGTCCTGGGCCGGACCGCTGAACGTGAACTCGTGGTAGTCAGCATTTATCTTGATGCCAAACTCATTCACTGCAGCACCCGTCAGAACGCGCTGCATTGCTGCCAGTGGTGACCAGTAGTCGAAGATGCTCGCTGTCGGGAGCGTCTTGGAAGGCGTCCAGGTAACCGTTGGCGAAGAAGCTCCGGCTGTTGTCGTTGCGAACGGAGCGTTCACCTCGACAACCTTGGAGGTGGTCACAGAGCTCACAAACCGGATCTCACCGCGGATTGCCACTGCCTGCCGGGCAGACAGATTGTGATTCGATGTGAACGTTACAGTCGTGCCGGAAACAGACGCCAGCGGTCCGCCCGGGGAGATCTTTGCGTCACTGCCGAGAGCAGCTCCGAATAGCGACCCGTACCCCGGTTGCTCGGTCTGCTGAATCCACGAAGTCAGATACGTTCGTAAGTCATACGACGTTTCACGCCGCACCCCCGAAGGCGCACCAATCCAGCTTCGTGTGCCTGTCTTGTCTCTGCGATCCGGAATGATCTGAGATTGCCGCACCGCCAGCTTCACCGCGGGCACGCGATTATCACTCAAGATCTCCGGAACGGTTCCAAGAGTCGTTTCTGCGGCCACGTACAGCCGGTTATCGTTCGATGCAATATACATTATTTCTCCTTCAATCCGCTTGAATTGTCACTTCGAGGCGCACTTTTGCGCTCTGCAGATAATTACGTCCACCCCGTTTCACCGGACCGAAGGTAACTTCGTAAGTGCCGGCATACCATGTGTTGGAATCCCAGGCGCCACGCCTGTTTTCGAGTATTTCCGTAACAACTTCCACGTAATGCCGGATCTGCGTTTGCAGCTCGGCAATGTGGTCGTGGGACACCCGAATTTCGATATTCAGGTCGGCGGTTCCCGAAAAGCGCCGAAATTTTTCTTTCAAAGTATTCGCGATCCGATCACAATAAACGTGAATCACCGGGTATTTCACGTTCCCTGCTTTCTCGGTGAGATCGGCGGCCGCCTGGAGCTCAAGAATGCCGCCGTCCTCCAGCGATGGGAGAGGTATGTCCAGCTGTAGAGCTCCAGCTATTGCGTTAATGCCAGACTCGCCGCGGAGCATCGCAGCGAGTTGGGAGGTGACTGTCGATGAGGAACTTGCCATATCAGCCTCGCAACATCTCTTGCCGATTCAAAACGTAAGAATCTGCGCTTTGTACCACCAGGTCAGCAAGATCAGACCGCAGTCCCTCAAGCGGCAATGACCAGATTGTGTTTTCAGGGAGCGGCTGTTCCGTCTGTCTGGCCATAGCGCTTTCTGTGGAGCCGGCGTATATGACAAAGCCCATAGCATGCGAAGGCAAACGGGGAAGTGTGACGCTTAGATTCGTTCCGGCCTGGGAATCGAGCAGATTTGTATCGCTTGCAACGCTGCTGAATCCTGAAGTGCCTACCGCAGCGATTTTCACGCTGTACGTTGTCGCGAATCCGTAACCTGTAACAGCGTCCAGTTGGGGCGGCTGAGGCTTCTGCAAAGGCGTCGATGTGAGTCCCACTCCAATATCGAGCAGCTGCTTAACCGCTCGTCGTGCGAGCTCAGCATACTGTATCCACTTGCCCTGGTATCGGTCGTTCAACTGACTATTGAATGCGTCCCGATAGATCAGAGCCAATGTCGAGATGACGTGCGCGTGCAGCATCGGCTCGGTGACCACTACCTCGTTTAACTCGCGACGGGATGTGGAGAGCTGTCCACGCCGGAGCAGAAAAGCGAGTATTTCGAAGCTCATCTCTCGTTGAGCGAGGGCCAGCTTTGCACCAAGGTCAATTCCCTCGGTGCTTGCAAGATCCAGAATCGAGCTCTCGTACGCTCGCAGGTCGTTCAGGTTGGCAATGTTTCCGTCAGTGAAGAGGGCCACTTGACTAACCTCTCTGCTTTCCGCCGTGCTGTAGGGCGCGCATTCCGTCTTCCGTGAGGATCGTGACTTTCAGGCTGGATGCTGCCCGAACTTCTTCGGCCCTGGCAGTGTTGCGTGACTGCTCCTGGCGGAACTCCTCGGCTTCTGCTTCAGTAGCAACACGTGCGCGGCCGTCAACAATCATGTGGGCTGCAACGTCCCGGGCAACTTCAACAGCGTGTCCCGCTTTGCCCCCATCCTGTGTTTCGTTGCTGATGACAACGACGAAGAGAGACGCCAGAGTGCGTTCCGTCTCGTGAACTTTGTAGAAATAGGTTCGAATATCCATAAGTACTCCTTGTGATACAGGGGCTTCGTGATCCGAAGCCCCCGTGTCTGGTTGATTGGCTAGCCGGGCAGAGGCGGGCGGCCCACCTCATTTCTGGAAAGTAACTGCCGCCCGCATTCGTTGCCCGGCTGTTACCTGGAGGAGTTAGCTGCGGACGAGAACGCCGTGGTTGTTGCGCAGGATTGCGCAACCGTAAAGCACGTCGACCGTAAACTGCTGGGCGAGCGTGTTCGGGGCGTAGCTCATCAGAACGCGAACACCGAAGTTACCCATCTCTGCGTACTCGGCGATAGCACCGGTTCCGTACAGTGGCTGGGGTAAGCGGCGAGTCACGAGACCTATTGCGTTCTTCGAGAACGCAAGATTGTTCGTGGTGACGGTAGGCGTACCGGTTTTTTGAACAAACTGAGACCGGAAGACAAAGAAGTCTTTTATCTTTCCGATGGAACCTTCGACAATGGTCTTCAGTCCGGCATCGCCAACAGACTGGTACTCCGAGAAGCGGGCCAGCTGACGAAGTGTGCCGTAAGCATTGCCGTCAACGATCAGATACTTCTGCATACTGGCAGGTACCTTCGCGTTGAACAGGGCGGTTTCCGCGGTATCGATTACGCTTTCTGTCAGCGCAGTCTGCGCTGCTCCAACAGCAAGGTTGGCGTTGAACGAAGTCGCCAGTTTCATCAGATCGGTTTCAATACGCTCGGC
>JACMLA010000490.1 GCA_014379815.1 Bryobacteraceae bacterium
CCCGGCCTGGGAGCTGTTCCACGAAAACTCCAAGATGAGCCGTCACGAACGGCATTCCATCTTTGCGCTGCCGCCTTCTGAGATGACGATCGTTCGCACCATGAAGAAGCTGCGCACAGTGAAGCCTTACCGCGACTATCCAAAGGTGGCGTTGCCGGAATCTCTGCCAGCCTCGTCAAAAACCCTCGATGAGGTTGTGACAAGCAGAGCAACGGCGCGACAGATGAGCGGTGGCGAGATCTTCCTGCCGGAACTTGCGAAGACGCTGTATATGTCCTACGCAGTCACTCGTACCAACGAGGATAACGATTTCCCGAGGCCTTTTCGCACCATTCCGTCGGGAGGCGCTCTCTATCCGCTGGAGATTTATCTGCACGCAAGCCGCGTCCATGGACTCGATCGTGGGCTCTATCACTTCGATCCGGAAGACCTGAATCTGGACGTACTGCGCACTGTCGACGAGTCGGAGAGAATCGCTAACAGCCTTTTCCAGCCCGAGCTCGCTCTATCCGCAGCCGCTATTCTGATGATCTCGGCAGTGTTCGTTCGCTCGACGTTTAAATATGGCGATCGCGGTTACCGTTTCATACTGATAGAGGCCGGACACATGGTGCAAAACGCCGTGCTGGTCGCCTCCGAACTGGGCCTTACTGCGACGCCAGTGGGAGGCTATCTGGATCGGGAGATGGACCGTTACCTCGGACTGGACGGCATCACGGAATCGGTCGTCTATATGCTGTTGCTGGGAGCTCCGGAAGGCGATAGAAATTCCGGGTAATGCGTCGGGGCTAGGGCTGCACCGCGCGTAAGCAGTCCAGCAGGCCCGCGCCAAACGTGACAGGATCTCCGATCGGAGTCGCGGTTTGCTTTAGCCGGTTGCGGATCTGCCCTGGGGTCCACGAAGGATTCAATTGGCGTACCAGTGCGGCCGCTCCTGAGATATGGGGACACGCCATACTCGTCCCCGACGCTACGCGATACTTACCGCCGGGAATGGTAGAGCGTACCAAAACGCCCGGAGCAGAAATCTCTACCCCGGCAAGCTGGCTGAGGCTTTCAGGGCCGCGAGAGGACGTCGGAGAAATTTCCCGCGAAGCGTCCACCGAAGCCACTGCCATAAAACCCGGACACCGGGCTGGCTGATTGACCCAGGGTTGAGATGTGAGAAACGCATTTCCAGCCGAACACACGAGGAGGCAGCCACTGTTCAGTAAAAGCTGCGCCGAACGCTGATAGGCCACAATGCACGTTGCGGTGGCGGTGATCGCGGGACTTCCCAGGCTCATGGAGACAACGTGCATGCCATTCTGCGCAGCCCACTGCATACCGGCGAGAATCCAGCTAAGATTGCCTCTCGCTTCGCCTCCGCCGCGCAGCACCTTCACCGCATAGAGCTCACATTCGGGTGCGACGCCGACACTGCCCTTTTGAAAGTTGCGTGCGCCTGCGATCCCGGCACAGTGTGTCCCGTGCCCGTTATCGTCCTCCCAGCTGTCAACGCCTTCGACCAGCGAGGCCCCCCCGGCGACCTCAAGGTCAGGGTGCGTCGAGTCTATGCCGGAATCGAGAATGGCAACCTTCACGCCTTTGCCCGTTGCGTAGTTCCATGCCTCCTGGGCGCGCACGAGTTTGATGTTCCATTGCAGCAATTCTTCCGGTATCGAAAAACGGCCCGGCTGTGTCGGTGGCAGGCAATCTGTTTCCCACGGCGGAGGGAATATCCAGCGGCTGCGCGGACGCGCGTTCACAGGCGCAGCATGCGCGACTACTTCAAAATCTTCCACCACTTCTGCCACATGCTTGCTGTTTCGCAGCCGTTCGACCTCGTCCTCGGACAATGGCAGGACAGCGGCGCCAAGCTCTTCGAAGCGTAAACCCTGATCCGGTGGAGGAGCACCAATTTCCATGAGTGCCGACACACCTTCAGACAGGGATCCGTAGTCCATTCCAAGCGCAGAAAGAGTTTCATCCGAGCTTTGGGTCTGTTCGAACGTCACTATGTACCGCTTAGGTTGGTCAGGCATAGGGTGGAGTCCCTCAGTGTGCTTGAACTTCGAAGTCCTCAATAACCTCGATGATGCGGTCATCGCCCCGAAGGGTGTCGGCCTCGTTCGGCGTCAGCATGGCCACGGAGGTCCCGGTGTCGGCAAAATGTTTTACCAGCCGGCTGGACTCTGCTGCAAGGGACATCGCTATTCCCTCCTCACTTCCAGCCTGGCCACCAAGAATCCTTGCGGCACTCGCCGCGTCTACACTTTCGTCTCTGAAAGTGACCAGATACCGTTTACGTTCGGACATGAGCCATTGTGGTCCTTCGGCGCAATTATAATCGATTTTCGTCTTTAATTAACACCTTGATATTCGGGAATGGAAGTGGTCAACGGGCGGCAAAGCGCCACGGAGGGCGAACCGTGGGCGCTGTCACATTGGGACGCAAGAACGACGCGGAGCACTGAAGCAAAGATTATTTCAAGATGCGTGAGTGTGGTGCGAATCACCTCAGGCCACAACGGTCGCGTGCTTCACTTCGTGCCAAATTCGAAATCGTTTGTCTCGTTCCTGTCGATAGCTGACCGCTGGAAGAAGGTGTCGCTTGGGTCGGAAGTGCTGCGCCACGATGCCTTGGACCTCCAGGCGCCGCTGCGCATGCTCGGGTGATTTAAAGCGCTTCATTCGCCGCTCGCGTTGTCTGGTCGGTTGATGCGAGTTCTCGGCCCGGTGGTTGAGGTAGCGAGATTGCCGGTGCACTACGCCCCGGGAAGTACAACTCGTTTTGCTGCGCCATAGCTTCGTAGCTTATCCGTCACAATGACGCGAGGGCGCCGTCCACACGTATGTAACAACTTACGAAAGAATCGCATAGCGGCGAACCGATCTCGCTTGGGCTGTACCAGAATGTCGATCACAGTGCCGTGCTGATCGACCGCCCTCCATAAATAATGTTGCACTCCGTTGATCTTGAGAAAGACCTCATCGAGATGCCACTTGTCGCCTGGCTTTGCCCTTCTACGTCTGAGCTTGTCGGCGTACGATTTGCCGAACTTATCGCACCAGCGCCTGACCGTTTTGTACTTAATTGTACGCCCCGGAATGCCATCATCAGTTCCACGTTTCGCAAGCTTACACAGAAGTTGAAGTGCAGCCATACGCACTGCGAGATGATCTCCTCCGGGAAGCGATAACCGCGATAAGGATTGGCACGCACTGAATCAGCA
>JACMLA010000491.1 GCA_014379815.1 Bryobacteraceae bacterium
CATGCTTTACTCGCCATTTGCATCGTGTGAGTGTCCGCTATACCGGCGATCTGCTGATACACGCCTACAAACCAGAACGGCGGCAGCCATGTGGCCCATCCTTCGCGCAGGGCACGAGTCATGACATCCAGAGAGGCGGAAAAACTCAACACGATAGTGGCAAGCATCAGCGCGACCAGTGCGGCCTGCACCAATCCCTCGACACGCGAAAACAGCCTCGGTGGCAAACATTGAGCCAGCACGCCGTGCAGAGCAAGCAAGGTGGCGAACGTAGTTGCCCCTGCTACTGCGGAGGCGAGCGCGTGCGCGAATACCCTTTCGAGCAAAGGGCGTGGCAGTGCATAGGCTCCTGAAGACAGGGCGGGCAGCAGCACAGTCGGCAGAGTGTTCAGAATAATCAGGCCACCGGCAGCAACCAGCAGAAGAGCCTGGGCCTTCGCGATGAAAATCTGCAGCGGAGTTACGGGCAATGCAGCCAGTGCCCGAATATCCTGCAACTCGGGCAGCAGTGACCTCCAGCGGATAGCGGTCAGAAGTCCGACTGCCCCGGCCATAAGCGTAATCAGCCATAGTTCGTCTGCGAGCACGGCGTTTCGAAACACGTCTGGAGAAGGAGACGCCGAAAGCATCTGGTACTTCCGTCGAAGCGGAAGAATCATCAGGAAGAAAAGTTGCGCGACCATGGGCAAAAGTCCAGCCAGAACGGTCGCTGTATTTCCAGTCGTGGTAACGGACTCGCTTGCAAAGAAGCGCCGAAGAAAATGTCGGAAAAGTTCGAAACCAGGTCCTTGCGTCTCCTCCAGCCAGGCCTTCATCCGACCAGGTTCCTAATCATGTTTGAGCGTCAACGCCGGATTGAGGCGAAGACATCGCCGGGCCGGAATGTAGCAGGCAAGCAAGGTGACACAGCCAAGAACGAGAGGAGCGCCGATGAGCACGACGGGATCTGTGGTGCTGGTGCTGGTGACTCTAGCGACAGTAGAGTCCATTGCGGTCAGCAGACTGGCTCCGGCTGCCGCGAGCGCCATGCCCAGAGCCGTTCCAATACTTGTGAGCACCAGACCCTCTCTGGTGACCAAAGAAACCACTTGCCAGCGGCTGGCGCCCAGAGCCAAACGGATGGCAATCTCGCGAGTTCGCCTCACCACCGAATAGGCGGTCAGACCAGTCACACCAACGGCCGCAAGAATCAGTCCGAAAACACCCACGGCCCCGTAGGTCCACACGGCCATTCGCAGGGGAGCGGTAAATCGAGCGATGCGCTCCTTCATGCTGTGCGGATCAATGACATTCATAGCAGCGTCGATTCGCGCGACCCGCTTGCGGAGATCCGCCAGTACATCGCTGCCAGGCACAGCCCGGATCAAAAGGGCGATACCCTGCACTGGTGGATTCGCAAAGGCCGAAGCGCGAAGCGGCAGGTAAACGGCGGGTCTTGGTTTCCCAACGACCAGGCCTTCGTTGATATCCGCTGCAACCCCGACGATCTGGAAGCGCGTGGCACGGCTGACCGTCAGACGATGGTCGAAGCTTCCAGGAAGGATCCTGGCCGGCCCCAACTCCCCGTTTTCGACTTCAATCACCCGGCCGACAGACGCTCCGGTGCTCCCGAGTTCCCGGACAAATGCAGCGCTAACAATCACCGTGTTAGCGTCATCGGCGAAATCGGCAATGCCGAAGCTCCTCCCCTCCTGAATCGATATGCGCGCCGTTTCGAAGTACCGGTCACCGACTACATGCGGAATCGCGCGCACTGGCTTAACATTCGGCACGCCGACATCCCACGCGCGCACCATAGCTCCCGGCATGGAAACTGGGACAGACTCGGTCCATGCTGCCGACTGCACGGACGGGAGTTGCTGCACATCGGCCACAAGGTTCCGAAAGAAATCTGCGGCACGCTGTGACGTATAGCCATCACGCACGGGATCGAAAGACGCTATGTAAAGATGCCGGGGATCGAAGCCACTGTCGAATCCAAGTGTGGTGCGGATGCCCACGGAGAGAATCCCCAGAATGACCAGGAGTCCCAAAGCCGCAGCAACCTGCGACACGATCAAGACCTTGCGCAGACCCACTTTGCGTCCTGCGAAGAAGACCTCGCCAGCTTCCTTGAGCGCCGGAGCCAGTTGTGTACCGGTGATCTGCAAAGCGGGAGCTAATCCTGTCACCAGCCCCGTCATCAGCGTGGCCGCAACGCTGAGGAACAACACAGTGGAATCCGGACGCAAGTCGAACGCGACAGGCATAGGGAAAGGCATGTAAACCTTCGAACCCAGCGACATCACCCAGTAGCTGGCGGCGAAGCCAATTGTGCCTGCAACGCTGGAAATCAGCAGCGCCTCGATGAGGAGTTGCCGGACGAGTCGTCCTCTCCCTGCTCCCATCGCCA
>JACMLA010000492.1 GCA_014379815.1 Bryobacteraceae bacterium
CGGCAACCCAGGGACAGGAAAGACACATCTCGCGGTGGCTGCGATGAAGGTGTTGATGGGGCGAGGCTTTAACGGACTTTTCTACGACTATCAGACACTCCTCGAGCATATTCAGCGCGGTTGGGATCAGGCGTCGGGAAGTGAGGAACGTCGTGCTTATCAGAACGTGCTGGACGCTGAGGTGTTGCTCCTTGATGACCTCGGCGCAAGGCGCGCGCTCGAGTGGGCAGAGGATGCAATAGCAGCCATCATCACACACCGGTACAATCATCGGAAACCATTGATCGCCACCTCGAATTTGTCCGATCCGGCGGCAGGTCATGAAGTAATGAGTGGCCAAACCCCGGGGGGATTCGCCCGTCCCGGCAAGACAATCTCTGAGGTCATTGGTGAGCGAGCGCGATCGAGGCTGTTCGAGATGTGCCGGGTTGTGAAGATGCCTACGGTTGAAGATTACCGGCTTCGCCGACGTTAGGTTGGCCTACTTGAGATAAAAAAGGCTAAGTCGGGGAAGGCCTGCTTTGGTCTGGATTCTGCTATCCAGATACTGACGTTCGAGCATTGCGATTTGCTCAGCGCTCATCTTTGACCGATAGGGTTTGAGACTGGCGTCGAGTTCAGTTCTGAGAGCAAACAAATCTTCCTCTCCAAGACCGCTGCGAACGATCGCGCACATCTTTTCTTCGAGCGAAGTAAGCCGCTGTTCGAGCTGCTCCAGATCCGCCAGATGCGCCTCTGCGTCCTTGCAGAGTTCCTCAAGATTATGCGCGACAGACTCGAATCCCGGGCGTTCCCGCAGCAACTGTGCGTTGTTTGCCAGGAAGTGACGCAGTTCTTCTTTGTCAAACGGCGGTTCCGCTGGCGCACGGGGGGCGAGTGTGCCGTTGGCCATCAGCCGCGATTCCTTCTGTACGGCTTGCGCACAATACGCTACCGAGTTCACCAACTTCAATTTATCTTTTCGCGCCCGCCATTTCACGAACGCCTGGTCGATTCCCCGGAGCACCGCTTCGAGAGGAATTCCACTATTTTTCCAGCTTTCAACGAGAGCCCAGTCAAGCGGGGACATCAAAAACAGACTTGTCCCTCGCGCCCTCTGAAAATGCTCCTCCACCTCAGTGAAGTAATTGAAATAATTCCACCCTTCCGGAACTAGTGTTTCAGGTTCCGCTGCCATATGAGTTGCAGGCCTTCGAGGGTGAGATCCGGATCCACTTTGCGAATATGCCGGGACCCACGGACAATCAAATCGGCTTGTCCACCGGTGGCGAGAGATTTAGTGGTCGGACCTAATTCGGATGTAAGCCGCTCAATGATTCCGTCGATCATCCCGATGGCACCGTAGTACAAACCGGACTGCATGCTGGTAACGGTGTTAGTGCCGATCAGCTTCTCTGGTTCCAGAAAATCAACCAGGGGAAGCCTTGCTGTTTTGGTGAACAAGCCCTGAACGGACATACCGATACCGGGGCAGATGAGACCGCCGAGATATTCTCCGGCTGCTGAAACCGCATCGAACGTGATGGCGGTTCCAAGATCCACAACGATGCACGGTCCACCATACTTATGCAGGGCGGCGACGCTGTTTACGATACGATCCGCGCCGACATCGCGCGGGTTGTCATAAAGAATCGAGAGCCCGCTGTCGGTTTGCGAATCGACAAACAGAGCGTCGCGGCCGAAGTAACGGCGGCTCATGCTGGCAAGAGTCGAATCGAGCGGAGGAACCACACTGGCGACGATGATTCCGTGGACGTGCTCCAGATCCAGCTCCCCGAGGTTGAACAGATTTCGGAGCAGAATTCCCCACTCGTCGGCTGTCTGATCGTGCACGGTTCGGAGCCGCCAGTGCCGTACGAGTTTCGCCCCGTCAAAAACTCCTACTGTAATGTTGCTGTTTCCAACGTCGAGAGCTAAGAGCATTCCGGCCTTACACCTCCCGCGACAACCAGCCTGCGTGTGCCATCGTCCAGCCGAAGTTTCAGGAACCCCTGCGGGTCGAGCCCTTCCGTTATTCCGCGCATTCCGGTCGCACCATTTTCTACGATTACGCGCCTTCCGCTGACATAACTCGATGCCTGGGTGAAAGCAGTGAGAACGGACTCCCGTCCATCGCGATACAAGACCTCGAGATGGGAATCGATCGACACCAGGAGGGCAGCGAGGAGATCTTCCCTCGAATGTTCCCGACCTGTCGCAATTCGCAAACTGACAGCGATCGAAACAAGGTGTTCCGGGAACACGGACTGATTGACGTTGATTCCGATTCCCGCCAGTAGAAAGTCATCCGTATGCTGCGCAAGGATTCCCGCACATTTTTTGTTACCCATTAATACATCGTTGGGCCAGCGAAGATCGCAGGCAGCTCCGGAAACCGCGGAGATCGCCTCAGCTGTAGCAAGTCCAAGCGAAAGCGTTACCAGAGGCAAGCTTTCAGCGGGAAGATTTGGGCGCAGGATCTCGGTAAGGTAAAGGCCGGAGCCCTTCTCGGAGTGCCAGTATCTGCCCAGCCTGCCCTGGCCGGCGGTCTGCTCCTCCGCCACGATGACGGTCCCTTCAGCGGCGCCTGAGGCTGCGAAGCGAGCGGCCTCCAGCATGGTCGACTCGATTGTCCCGAATCGGTGAATCATCCGCATAAATCAGTCGAGTTCGATGCGAAAGTTGAAATCGAGGCTCTGGGCCTGATGGGTTATGGCTCCCGACGAGACG
>JACMLA010000493.1 GCA_014379815.1 Bryobacteraceae bacterium
CCCAATGCCCGGATAGCCGACGACTTGGAATCAGCCGCAGGCATCAGCTCGATGAAGCGGGCTTTCACCTTGTCCGGCATCCTACAGGGTACGCTCTTGCAGGGTACGCTCTTGCGCCATCCCTGGCTATGAGGTCTGCGACAGTTGGGATGCGGATGCGTCATAGCCCATGGCAACGGCCCTCGCCGGCATTGCACAGCCTACCCCACGCAAAGTGAGGTATCGTCGTCGGCTTGTACGAATCGGGCAAGCCGCCAGTTTCACGCCAGCAGCAATCCAAGCGACTATGACCTTTACCCCGAATCTATCGAGGAACAGTCGACACGCGAAGACCGACAATTCCGTCAGAAACGTGGCGTTCGGGATGAGTTTGCTGACGGCGCTTCGAGCCACGGACGGAGCAATGCGAAAAGTTCGACGGTGTCATCGATGCCGTGTACCAGAAATACAGGTTTTTGGGGGCTCAAGGCAGGAACTATCCTGACTGTTCAAACGCTGAGGACTACGGGTATTCCTAAGGAGTGGAGACGGTTTTCTACTTCAAGAGGGGAGAGGCGGGAAGCGTCATATTCCACCATAAGCCGGTCGAGGGAAGGGGCAAGGGCTACGCGGAGGATGCCATAGACGCTGTGCGCTTTCGCGATCTGGTCCATGAGCCTGTCATCTATGGGCCTTACCAGTTCATAGTTGAGCTGGACTTTGGTCATCGGCCTTGAGAATAGCATGTTGCTGGAGTGGCTGGCCGGTACTCGCTGCAGCCAGCCACTCCGTTCTAACTTAAGCTGCTCTCTTTACCGGAACATCTACCTTCTTTTTCTGAGGAGCGGCTGCAGCCAGACGCACCATTGTGAGCTTGGCTGGTTCCCGGCTGCGATAACCAAGGGTGAAATACTCGTTAACCGGGTACAGCGAACAGGGTCTGGTCTCGGCGAATGCTCTCCCGAGTTTCTGTTGAATACGATAGCAAGTGTGGTGGAAGATCCCTTTCTCCATGTTGAGCTTACGGGCACAAAGACGCCAGTCCGCGCCGAGTAGGTAACGAAAACGAAAGATTTTATGTTCTTCTTCCGTCAAATGCCGCTTTGCCAGAAGAAGAAAATCGGCGCAGTATTCTTCGTTCTTGCGACTCCAGTTTCCAGGACTTTCCTTGGATTGGCTGTTTTCCAGAGAGCAGCGGGCATCCTCTATACGGGAGTAATTGCACTCGGCGAAGCGGTTGTAGCATTCACGAAAAACTGCCCGCAGGATGCAATTGCAGGCTACAACTTCCTGTGTTGTGTCCTGAACGCGCAGTCCAGTTGCTTCGCAAAGCGGGCATTTGGCGGATGCCATTGCCAGAGTTTCGGTTCGAATCCACTCCATTTTATTGGTCCTTTTACTCGTTTTATTATCCCGGTGGTCTTTGCCGCCAGGCGTTTCGATTACTACTGAAACGATCGTAAAATGGACTGAGAATTCGTCTATAGAGCCAAGACCTTAGTTTTGCTTTTTTTGCCTTAGGGCGCACAAGCCGAACGCCTCAGGTGTTGACTTTAAAGCCATAGCAGGCCACGACGTAGGCCTTCTGGCTCTCCAAGTGAGAAAGTATGTTCCAAATGTATTATTTCTCACTTTGTAGAAATTTTATTATGCTAACAGTTGTGGTCTATAGCTGCTTGAAATAGGGCGGCAATCTCACGAGCTTTCTTATCCGTATGTTTATCTATGAATTAAGGGACGCCCTGGTTGAGTCATTACGGGCAAAAGTCCGCAATGGGGAACTGACGGAACGCTCGCTTGCCCGGCTGGTTGGAATCTCCCAACCTCACATTCACAACGTTTTAAAAGGCAAACGCTCGCTCAGCACGGAGTTGATCGACCGCTGTCTCTATCAGCTGCGACTTTCGGCACTGGACGTAATTGACCAGGCAATTCTGGCGACTTACCTGGATTGCGAGAGCCCCGATCCGCTTCATTATTCCTATTTGCCTGTTCTCGCCGGGCACTTTGGACCCTCGCACCCATGGCCTACAGAAGTCGATGGACATGAGCGTTTCCCGGTACCGGGTCGTGTGATCCAGCAAATGTGGCATCCCGTGATCGGCCGGGCAGGCTTCGACGTTCGGATGCATCCCCTGTTTGCCGATGGGGATTTTTTGCTGCTGGATCAATCGCGGCGGGCGCGTTTGCAGATTGACGACGAGGGAACCTACGTCATCAAGAGAGGGCGGGTGGGACTCATACGGCGACTTCGGGTGCTGGCACAGTCGGTGTATCTGGTGGCGGAAGACTGTGTGGACCGGCCTGGCGTCTGGGAGAAGCTACCTGCGGAAGGCGCCCAGCTGCTTCACTTTGTCCGGGCACGGGCTACGCTTGTCACTCGCGATTGTGATTGGAAGGTGTAGCGGCTGCGCCCCGTCTGCGTGCATACGTACGGTAAACATCGAGTACGTTTTCCGCGGTTCGCTTCCAGCTGAAGCGACGGGCCTGTTCTGCACCGGCGGCGATCAGCCGGGTTCGGAGTGCGGGGTCAAGGAGCACTTCGCGAATACCACGCGCAATATCGAATACGTTTTCCGGATTTACGATAACGGCGGCATTCCCAACCACTTCAGGGAGAGAACTTACGCTGCTTGTCACGACCGGGGTTCCCGTCGCCATGGCCTCCAGTGGTGGAAGACCGAAGCCCTCGTATAAGGACGGAAAGGCAAACAACTCGGCGGCGGAGTAGAACATCTTCAGGGTCTCGAAGGGCACAAATCCGAGGAACCGGACCACTTGTTGATTCCGCGTCTGCACGACAGCTCTGCGCACCTCGGGATGGCGTGAGATCTCGTCGCCGATGATAATCAGGCGGAGGTCGCGGTATCTGGGATGACTTTCGAGGTCGTTGCGGACAACGGCAAAAGCCTCGATGAGCCTGGGGACATTTTTGTGAGGACGGATCCGGCCAGCGTAGAGGATGAACGGTTGGCGGATCTGGTAACGCTCGAGGAGCTGACCCAGACCTTCGCCGGGGGGTACCGGCTCAAGGAAGCGTGGATCGGGTGCGCTGTATACGAGTCGGACACGGTCCGGCGGGACTGCGAGGAGGTTGGACACGTCCCTGCGGGTCGCCTCGGAAACGGCGATGACACAGCGAGCCTGCAGCAAACTGCGCCGGGAACGAAACAGCCGGAGATCCTTGCCAACGCCGGAGTGCGAAGCGAACAGGAAGGTGCTGACGTCGTGCATGGTGACGACATAGGGCCTCGGCATGAACAATGGCATGACGTTCACGGGCATGTGCACGAGGTCAGGAGAAAGGCCGCGAAGAAACCAACTGTAAGCTACGTGATCCCAGAGTTCTCGTTTGGGCGGCGTATGGGTCGCTATCTCGAAATTGGAAGGGAGATTGGCAAATTCGGGTATCTCCTCGTCGCAGGTGGACAGAATAAATCGAGTCTCCCGGTCGACAGCGGCGAGAGCCTGCACCAGATTCCGGATGTAGGTTCCGATACCGAAGTCGCGGATGTAACGAACGTCTATGACGATTCGGGGAGGCACAGACGGTGCAGGCTTACGCTGTCACGGCAGCGCTCTTCCAGCTGTACAGCGGGAACCGGGCCGTCAGCAGAGCGACGCGCCGACGCACTTCCGCAAGGTTGGTATCCGATGCCGGGTCGCGGAGCACCTGAGCGATACACGCGCCTACTTCCTTCATTTCGTCCTCTGCGAATCCGCGCGTGGTCATAGCGGGAGATCCAAGCCGGATCCCACTGGGATTCAACGGCGGATTGGAGTCGAACGGAATGCCGTTTTTGTTGACGGTTATGTGCGCCTTGTCCAGCGCGATCTCGGCGTCCTTCCCGCGAACACCGGCGGCAAACACGTCGACCAGCAGGAGGTGCGAATCCGTCCCGCCAGATACGATCCGGAAGTGTTCGCCAGCCAGAGACGCGGCCAGAGCACGTGCGTTGGCAACTACCTGATTCGAGTACTGGACGAATTCCGGTTGCAGCGCTTCGAGGAAACAGACGGCTTTGGCGGCGATGATGTGGACCAGGGGACCACCCTGAGCGCCTGGGAAAACGGCTTTGTCGATGGCTGGACCGAACTTCGCACGTGCGAGGATGATGCCGGAACGGGGTCCCCGCAGGCTCTTGTGAGTTGTCGAAGTGACAATATCTGCATGCTCGCACGGGTTGGGATACACGCCGGCTGCGACGAGTCCCGAAAAGTGAGCCATGTCGACCAGCAAGACCGCGCCGACGGAGTCCGCAACCTCGCGGAAGCGGGCAAAGTCGATGACCCGGGGGTAGGCACTGGCACCCGCGATGATCAGCTTCGGCTTGTGTTCCTCTGCCAGCCGCGCGACCTCGTCGTAGTCGATGAGTTCGTCTTCGCGCCGGACTCCATAGCTGACGATCTTGTAAAGCTTGCCGGAGAAGTTCAGGTGATGGCCGTGCGTGAGGTGGCCGCCGTGGGCCAGACTCATGCCGAGGATCGTGTCTCCCGGCTGCAGGATGGCTGCATAGGCTGCTTCGTTGGCCTGAGATCCGGAATGCGGCTGCACGTTGGCATACTCGCAACCAAATAGCTGTTTTGCACGGTCGCGAGCCAGATTCTCGACGACGTCGGCGAATTCGCAACCGCCGTAGTAACGCTTACCGGGATATCCCTCTGCGTATTTGTTGGTGAATACGCTACCTGCTGCCTCGAGAATAGCCTCTGAGGTGAAGTTTTCGCTGGCAATCAGTTCGAGGTGCGAGTCCTGACGTTCAAGTTCATGCTGGATTGCCTCGAAAATCTCCGGATCGGCATCTGCGAGGGACTGAGACATGCGGTCGTGAGGTTTCATTTTGTTACGCCCAAACGGTGGTTCGACCCGGTGATCGACTCCTTAGTTTACCCTGGGGGCTTGTTTTGGAAGATCGGGTTGCTACCGGGTGATCGTGTTGCGGGGTAACAAACGTGTCGCGTGCTACACCTCGA
>JACMLA010000063.1 GCA_014379815.1 Bryobacteraceae bacterium
CGCGGCTTGGCATTCATCCTTTTATGTCAAACTTCTCAGGCGGCTGACCGGTGGGACGTGCAGTTCTTCCACGACGCGGACCGCTCCGCGATGGCGTTCTCGGATATTGCCTTCGCCTCGGCATCCCGCGGCGTCGCGGTCGGCCTGCTGGGGGAAAAGAACCGAACGAAGCCAATTGCGATGGTGACGAGCAACGGGGGGAAGGTTTGGACCCAGGTGCCTCTGCGGGAAACGCCGGTTGCGCTCTTCTTCTTCGACGAATCCGCAGGATGGATGGTGACCGACAGAGGGATCTGGTTCACCGACGAAGCTGGCCGAAGCTGGCGTAAGCAGTTCAAACAGCGTGGTTTGCTGGCAATTCGGTTTGTTTCGCAAAAACGGGGGTGGGCGGTGGGCGCCGGCAAGCTGGTGGTCGGGACCGACGACGGAGGCGTCACGTGGAAGCGGGTTCCAGCGGCTCTCGAGGCAAAGGGCAACCGTGACTACACCGCGTTTACAGGGATCGATTTTGCTACCCCGCGGGTTGGAATGGTCGTGGGCCAGTCCAGACCGCCGCGGCGGAACGAGCCGATGTTTCCGCTCTGGATGGACCCGGAAGCCGAATCTCGCAGAGAGTGGCCCAGTCTGATGATCCTGCTCGAGACTCGGGATGGCGGAACCACGTGGCGGGAGTCGGTCAGTTCCGTATTTGGCCGGATATCACGCCTCGTGATGAAGGAAGATCGCCGGGGACTGGCACTGATTGAGTTTGACCGGTTTTTCGATCGTTCGTCCGATGTAGTGAGCATCGACTTGCGAACCGGGAACAGCGCTTCGGTGTTCCGCCGGAAGGAACGGGCCATCACGGACATTGCGCTGGTGGCGGACGGTCCAGCCTTCGCCGCCGGATTCGAAGTACCCGGTATCCTGCCGCGTACACCCGTACCCGGCAAGTTGAAGATCGTCCGCAGCGACGATTTGAAGACCTGGGTTGAAGGTGCGGTCGATTATCGCGCCGTGGCTACCCGGGTTCGTCTGGCAGTGGTCGATGGGGCAAACGCCTGGGCCGCCACCGACACAGGAATGATCCTCCACCTGCGTCCGAATTAGAACATTTCTGACGGGCTTTGTCTTATCCACAATTTGTCCACAGTTGAGGATATCTAAGTGGTTGATGGAGTTGACCAAAAAAAGACGTGGATATTTTCGGCTGCGATCACATTTCTGTTTGACTACAAAAAGGTTTCAGTGCAAAATGGAGCAGGTTCCAAGTGATTGAAGGAACAGAAGAGCGAAGCAGACCGTAACGGCCGGCAACGGAATCGGGCGGAATGCTCCAGCAAGCTTGCGAAGGAAAGATCCGCCGGGCGCTGCGATCCTGAAGGCCAAGGCCTGATGGGGAGCGACGGTGGTGGAAAAGTTCGCAGCCGCCAGTTAATGGAATGGCGGCGGTCGCCGATGGGTAGGCCGGGAGCGTTGAGGCTGCCACGGGGGTCCGATTTTCGGGCACTCTTTGCAGAGGAGCGAAAAGCCGTCCTGAAGCACCAGGCTTCTTTCGAAATCGTCAGATAGCATCGCTGCCTGAC
>JACMLA010000494.1 GCA_014379815.1 Bryobacteraceae bacterium
CAGGATGTCGCCGCGCCACTGTCATGCGAAAAGCAACGTAGATAACGGGTGCTGCTGTGTGCTCGCTTTCTTTAGCGGATGGCAAGAACTGGTCCTCACTTCAATTAGCGAAGTTGAGGACCAAACCGTGTCACAAAACTGACATTAAAAATTAGAAAGCCAGCCGCAGACCGACCTGAATGCTGCGCGATCCACCGTTCTCAACGCCTTGAGTTGCGGTTATCCGACCGAAGTTCGTGTTCGATACGTTCAGACCTGGAATCTCGAAATTCGCGTGATTAAACAGATTGGCAAACGAACCCTCCAGCTGCAGGTAGGTACTCTCGGTAAAAGCGAACCTCTTCTGAACTTTCGCCGAGAAATTCTGGGTTCCCGGACCGACCAGTTGACCCGGACCCACGTTCCCGAAACGACCGATGTTGCTGGCTGGAATGGCAAAAGCGGAGCGATCAAACCAGCTGTCTACAGTTCGCTCGTCCGACGGTCTGTTGCCGTAAGAGGTGCCGGTATAATCCGGGCGATCCGATGCGCGCTGTTGCGTGTTGGTGCCACTGGGATCGGTACGGCCGTCGATGGACGGCGTGAGAAAAGGACCTGTCTGCAGCAGGGCGATGCCGCCCACTTCCCACCCTCCTGCGAGCGCTCGAAGAAGAGGAGATGTGGTGCGCCCAATTGGCAGGCGATACAGGAAGCTGGTCACGAAGCGGTGTCGCCGGCTTGTCGCTACGTTTCCAGTATCGAGATTGAGGTTGTAGCGGTCCGTAGGCACAGCGCCATTCTCTGCCGCAAATCCGCTTCCGTTTGAACCGGTCGCATTACTGAGATGCTTGGCCCAGACATAGGCGGACTGAAAGAAAAGTCCATTTGAGAATCGCTTGGTCCCTTCGGCGGTGAAGCTGTTGTACCAGGCGGCCGTATTTGGATCGCGCACGAATACGATGTTCCAGTTCGGATAAGGTCGGGAAGGACGCGCTGCCGCATAGCCGATCGTGTTGGCTGGCACCTGATTGAGATCGGGACTGCTGAACATCTTCACGGTACGAACTCCCGTGTACGTGAGACGCAGACTGGTGTTCCAGCCCAGATCACGCTCAACGGTCATGTTCCATTGCTGGGCGTACGGGTCTTTGCCATCGAACTGAGTGCCCCTCCGGAAATCCGCCGTGCCAACGATCGGTGCAACGCCCTGTGTTGCGAAAGGACGCTGCAATGTGATCTGGGGAGTACCGCCGGCGATGCTGTTGGTGAAGGTACGCACGTCCGAAACGTGGATACCCGTGATGGTGTAAAACACGGAGCCAAGGATGGTGACGGTGTAGATCCCGTAACCTCCGCGGACGACGGTGCGATCTCCCCACGGCCTCCACGCAAAACCGATACGAGGATTAAAATTGTTCCAGTCATTGAAGCGCAAGGTTTCGGGCAAACCAGCTTCTTTGGCGGTGACGATTGGAGTGTTACCGATGGACTGGATAAATGCCGGTGCGGTGAACTTTCGGGCCTCTTCGTTCGCAATAATGACGCGAGCTCCGGGACCGGGGAACGCGCGATCGAAGTTGGATGTTGTCAGTGCGTTATCGAGGAACATTGGGTGCACCTCGTAGCGAACGCCCAGATTCAGGGTGAATCTCCTCGAGAGCTTGAAGTCGTCCTGAGCAAAGACGCCGGTGTGGTAAGTAACGCCATCCACATCACGGCCTGTATTGGCGACCCGTGTCTGATTCGGCAGACCGAGGAGGAAGTCCGCGAACGCGTTACCCGAGAAGTTCCCGCTAAACCGGTACTCGCCGAGGTCGTCACCACTGAAGAAAGAAGTAATGTCCGTAGTCCGAAGCCGGCGAACGTCAGCACCGAATTTGAAGCTGTGGCGTCCCCGGATCCAGGTGACATTGTTGGCAAATTGCCATGTGTTGCTGAGGGTAAGAGCCTCGCGGCCCTTTCCTGTAGCTGTCAGGCCACTGATTCCGATGTCAGGGACACTCGCTCCGGTCGGGGCGTCTGCGCGAATCCCCTGGATGCCGACCTGGCGCACAAGGCCGAGGCCATCGAACGACTGACCACCGGGTCCGAAGCTTCGAACGGTCTCGTTGTTGGAGTAGCCAAACCGGAATTCATTCACGAGGGAAGTGGAGATGAGATAGTTCCACGCGAAAACGCTATTCCTCGGTTTTACGCTGGTGCGATCGTCTCCGAGTGTGTCGAACAAACTCGATGGGGAACTGCGGACAATCTCCTTGTCTGAGAAGCGCCCGAAGATGCTGTGCTTACCGCTGAACACGTGGTCTACGCGCACATCCCACCCGTCATTGTCATTCGCGGAGCCCGGCTGCACGCGGTAATTTGTGGTGCTGATGGAATTACCCCCGATGGTAGGCAGCGGATACAGAGCCTGTAGCAGAGCCCGCGATTGTGGGCTAATGCGCGATTCGGGTATGCGGTTATTAGGAAAGAGATCGCCCGACGCAGAAAGGGGATCGCGAATCGTTCCGACCACGCTGGACAGGTCGCCAGTCCGCCAGGCAGCGGGAGGAACTGTCTGGTTTACGATGGCCTGCGTGCGATAGCGAAGCGCCTCGTAGACACCAAATACGAAAGTCTTGTTCTTGATAACAGGGCCGCCAAAGCTGCCTCCGAAATCATTGGAGACTTTGAACGGGGCACCCGTGCGGGTAGAGAAAAAGTCGCGCGCGTCAAACGCACCGTTCTGGTGATACCAGAACAGGCTACCGTGATACTGGTTCGAGCCAGCGCGCGAGGTGACTGTGATGTCGCCAGCCTGTGCGAATTCGGCGTTGTTGCTGACCGAGCTCACTTTGATCTCGTCGATGCTATCGGCTGACGGGAACATATCGGTCAAGGTCCCGTTCGAGCGGACATTTACGTTCGAGATTCCGTCGACCGTCGACGTGGCCATGAAGGGCATTCCGCCTCCGACCGACAAGGCTCCTGAACGGTCGGTCTGAACGCCGGGCGCGTAAGAAATCGCGGCATATACCGAGTTGGTGGAACCGGCGCGGAAGTTCACAGGCAGCGCGGCGATCTCTTGTGTGCTTTTGGTATCCACTATGGTGCCGATATCGGTAGTGATTACCTGGCGAGCAGCGGTAACGAGAACTTCGGTTCCAACCTGAGTTATCTCCAGACTGGTATCTACCCGGACGACGTCGCGGGCCCTGAGAATGATCTTTTCTGTTTTGGCAGGCCGGAAACCGCTTGCTTCTACCAGAACATCGTAATTGCCAGCTTCGAGGTTTACGACGGAGTAGCTTCCGCTGGCGTCTGTTGTGACCGAGCGACGCTCGCTGGTTCCTGTATTCAGGACGGTGACCGCTGCGTTGGGAACGAAAGCTCCCGAAGCGTCGGTGATGTTGCCCCGAATCTCACCGAAAATTGACTGACCAGCTATTTGGCAAAGGGTCAGACACACGACAATCGCCGCAACTCTCAAGGTTGCCATAGTCCTCCGAAGAAAAATGGATCCCTCAATAATCGGAGAGCGAGGTTAATTGCAGGTAAATAGACTGTGATTATTCGTTGTCTGCACGTTACGGGTTGTAAGCCAGAGTTCGAAACCGCCTAGCGCGTGAGCTTGCGAAAGAGATCGTTGAAGACGGCGTCGCGATCCACATCTGTCGCCACTGCGACACTATGTCGGCCGGCTTTCGCTCGGTACTTAAGATCCTGGGTGAGGACAGGGCTGGGTACGACCTTTGTCGGAACCCACTTTGGATTCACCAGCCAGGCTACTGCCGAAATGTCCCAGATTACTTTCGAATAGGCGTAGCCAACCGAAGGTGAGTCGTGTTCGGCGTACTTCACGAACTCCGCGTGGAGATAGTCGGCAATCGGTGATTTGCCTTTCAGAAAATGCTGCAGTTCCAGCACGGTAGTCCGGAGATGTTCGGATACGTTCTTGGCGGGCACGTTGACCAGTGCGACACCGGAGTCGTAGAGCAGTTGTGAAGCGTAAACGTCCTGCTTCAGATTGAATTCACTGGCAGTAGGCCAGTCAAAGGGTTGTCCCCCGAGCCAGACCACGACGATGCGGTCGCGAATCTTAGGCTCCATCAGGAGCGCGGAGGATACGTTGGTCGGGGCACCGATCGCGATGACGTAAAGAGGTTGCTCTCTCGGCATCATGGCTTTTCTGACGAGATCCTGCGCGGCGGCGCTGTCCACGGGCTTGTCAGAACCTGCCATAAACCGGTCTGAGCCACGGTACGCAAACTTGTCAGACGGCGTCTTGAGGCGTTCGAGAATGCGAAGGATCTCATCGTAGCTTTTTCGCATTCCATCGCCCGCTGAGGTGGAGCGCTCATTCAGGTAAGGGGCGGCATAAACTGCTTTCAAGTCGATTCGATCTGACGACCGGATTGCGTAAGCGACAGCGAACTGGTCGTCGATCTCGTTGTAAGTATCGGTGTCCAGTATCGCTTCGACCTTGCCGACAGGAGGAGACAGACGCTGAGCCGAAGAGGTCTGCGCTGCCGCCGCGAAAGGCAGCAAGGCTGGGATGCCGGCGACCCAGCGGCGTCGCGTGATGTTCATGGTCGTTCCAATATAAGACGGATGTCCGGGGAACTCAGACAGGTGGGGTTTCGCGGAGCAGATCAAGGAACGATTGCGCGGCTCTATGGAACTTCTTGCGGCGGCGGTGGATGATTCCGACAGGCCGGTAGAGGCCTGGCTCCTCGAGTGGTACCGCGGAGATTCTGTTCTCTTCCAGCTCGGTTTGCAGAATGCGCCGTGGAACCAGGCTGACTCCGGAACCAATCATCACGGCTTCTTTAATGGTCTGGATGTTATCGAAATGCATTGCCGCATTTACGGTTACATCAGCCGAACGCAGATAACGTGAAATCTGTCTGGCGATAGGCAGATCGTCATCAAAGCTGATGAAATCGGCACCTTCGAGGTCGGCTGGCGTCAGCTGGTTTCGCTGTGCCAGAGGATGCGAGGGTGCCATAGCTACGACCATCTCCTCCTCCCGCCAGGGAATCACAGAAATCTCGCGCGTACTTTCGGGGTAACTTACCAGGCCGAGATCGACCCGGTCCTCGGCGACGTACTCATATACTTTCTCCGGACGGAGATACTTCACTTCGAAAGTTACCTGGGGGAGGCGCCGCTGCAATTCCAGTTCGAGACGCGACATTTCGGAAAGCCCAACCGAATAGATTGCGGCTACGCGGACCGTGCCTTCGATCCCGGATCGAAAGTTGTCCAGTGAGGTCTTGAATTCTTCGTTACGGCGCAGTACTTCGCGGCAGAGATCTTCATAGAGCCGACCTTCCGGTGTAAGACCTAACGGTCTCGTAGAGCGGTCAAGGAAACGAACGCCAAAGTTTTTCTCCAGCTCGTTTACATGCTGGCTAGCGGCTGAAGTTGTGATCCGGTTGAGCTCTGCGGCTCTGGACAGACTGCGTGTTTGGGCAATATCCCGAAACAGCTGAAGGTTAGCGAAACTCACCTCAGGTCAGTATAACTTAAGTCTGCCTTAATCTAAGCCGAGCTCTGTTGCAGACTGGCTTCAGATCTAATCGGATCGAAGCAACGCCAGCAGAGGCATTCTCTGAAGAACTCGGGCAGCAAAAAACGTCGAAATGAGGCCTGTTACCAGTACGGCGCCGATCAGGCCAAGTATGGACCAGACAGGGATGGATCCACCTCTCTGGGAGACCACTGGAATGACCGTAATCAGAGCGCAGGCGATGCCGGCTGCCAGTCCGGTTGCCATCAAAAACAGGCTCTCGGCGAGAGTCATCTGAGCCAGTGCCGAAGGTGGAAAGCCTACAGCGCGGAGCAGGGCAAGTTCCCGCTGCCGCTCGAGAATATTGCGTATCAGAACCGTGCCAAGGCCTATCGTTCCAAGGATTAGTC
The DNA here is from genome assembly GCA_014379815.1 of Bryobacteraceae bacterium. The sequence goes on from JACMLA010000494.1 coordinate 5,881, forward strand.
CAAGTGCTCCGAGAGCCTGGAACGTCGACAGGTAAGTATTCTCTACGCGATGAAAGCTGGCTAGGCGCGCTGCAGTGGATGTCAAATCAAGACCGTAGTCGGCAAGCGCGGTCTCGAGCGCTCCTTCGTTGACCTCCGGCGTATCGACCAGGAAAGCGCGAAAGCCCCCTTCCTCCCGGAAGGCGACCTGGAAATCCTTGTCAGAAATCAGGAGTTCGCTTTGGAAGATGCTGTCCGTCAGAACCCGCATGATGCGGAGTTTGGCACCGCCGACTTCAATCACCGCTCCTTGCGTGCTGTGAAGAACATACTGCAGAGTGTTTGCGTCGACAGCAGCTGGAATAGTGTCGTCGCCGGTGGGAGGGAAAGTGAGCAGGGCCGACGGCACTCCAAGAACGCGTGGGTTCGCTGGCGCATACAGGTTTAAACAGCTGGCGTCATCCCCTGGCCGCAGTCGCAACGTGAGCCACTTAGCGGCCGGCGCGGTTCCCAGGTTGAGCGCCTCGCGACCCTCCGCACTGCCCGGGTTGTAATACACAGGGAGTGCTGTTTCGCCGTAGTAGCGCCAGCCCGGCAACCCGTGGTGGCTATCGCGCCGGAAAGCTTCGACGGAAACGACAAGGAACGCGGAACTGGCGATCAGGGCAATGCAAAGGATACTGCGCCCCGGGCGATGCGCGGCATAGCGAATCCCTAAGGCAGTAACGGTGTTCACGCCAGTCGCGGTTCTGCGGAGCCAGTAGAAGACGCCGAGGAGCGCTGCCGTCAGGAGTGCGGCCCCGGCCCCGAAGAAGCCACCCGGTCCTCCAGAAAATAACAACGCGAGCCCCGCCAGAGTGAAAACCGAAGCGTAGAGCAGAGCGCGATTCTTGCGTGGGGCTGCGGTGTCGCGAATATCGCGCTTGCTAATGACGCGAAGGCTGGCAAGAATCACGATCGGCCCGACGAGCAAGCTGGTCCCGAAGGCCAGAGCCATTGCGGTGGGCGTGAGATGAAACGTGAGGTCGCGCGTGCCAACCGCATCGACCCACAACGTACGAAGGCCGGTAAGAATCAGTCCGGCATAGATTGCCGACCCCAGAATCCCAAGGCTGCCTCCGGCTAAAGCGAGGAGAAAGCCTTCGGTAAGGAAGATGCGCCTCAGCACCCCCGAGGAGTATCCGACGGCGCGAAGGGTGGCGATCTCTGAGGATCGTTGTTCCAGGCTGAAGCGGAAGAAGAGGCCCGCCAGCAGGAGTGCCGACACGATCAGAAAAAAGCTGAAGTAGAGGAAGTACTCACTGAAGTCTGTTGAGCCGCTGGATGCCGCGACTGCCTGTTCGCGCACCGGAATCTGCATTAGCCCGGCAATACCGGGGTCGAGCGCGGTCCGCAACTTCTCTTCGCGAAAGTCTTCACTGACCCGGATAGAAGTGACGGCGCCATAGCGGCTGCGCCACAGTTTTTGTCCTGCCGCGAGCCGGATGAAGGCTTTCGGTGTCGCGCGATATTTGTCCCAGTACGCTTCGTCCTGTGGGCGTATCTTTTTCAAGTCCATGGGAAAAGGCGGATCC
>JACMLA010000495.1 GCA_014379815.1 Bryobacteraceae bacterium
CCAGCGCGAAGCAACGCGAATCACCACATGGGCTGCCCGTTTCTGAATGTCCACGATCTCGGAATCTTCGAGCCGGATGGCCCAACCTCGTCCTGCTTTCGCGTCCCACTTCTCCAAAGCCGAGACAGAAAGTTTGCTGCCTCCATACCGCAGCCATAAGGCGATGGACGAAGGCTGATCCCGCTCGAAATCGCCCGCCATGCCCAGTGTAACCAGAGTCTGCCCATCGAAGTTGACCGCCCTTGAAACTTGGCCGGACGAGAATGTAGGATCGCCCCGCAGTGTCCGTCCGTGCATATAGCGGCCTGAACTGTCGATCAGGCTGCCATCGAAATCGTAGTGGGCGAGCAGATCCTTATGGTCGACATCCACAGGTTTCCCCGCGAGCGAAGCCTGCCAGTCACGCAGTGCGTTGACTACCTGAGGAGACTTGAGGAACTCTTCCCGCTGCCCAATCGCGGCTGTTTGCTCCTGCTCCTGCCGGCTCTCTCCCTCCGTAGGCAGGCGGAAAAATGGCTCGGCGTTGCCGCGTCGTCCATCCAGCCCCTTCTCGTCCACGTTGTTGAAAAACGCGAAGAAGCTGTAGTAATCCTTGTGCGAAATAGGATCGTACTTGTGGCTGTGACATCGTGCGCAGCCCATCGTTAATCCCATCCACGCAGTGGCTGTAGTCTCCGCACGATCCGCGACATACTCGACCAGATACTCTTCGGGCACCGCTCCGCCCTCGAAGTTGATCATGTGATTCCGATTGAAGCCGCTGGCAATCTTGCCTTCGGTGCCGGCACCCTTCACCAGATCCCCTGCAAGTTGCAAGGTTGTGAACCGGTCGAAGGGCATGTTGTCATTAAAGGCGCGGATCAGCCAGTCGCGCCACGGATACATTTCGCGGCTGTTATCGATATGGAATCCATGGGTGTCGGCGTAACGCGCAACATCGAGCCATTCCATCGCCATCCTCTCCCCATAGTGGGGCGAGCGCAGCAAGCGGTCTACCTGCTTCTCATAGGCATCGGGAGCGCGGTCCTTAACGAAGGTTTCGACTTCTTCCCGGGTAGGCGGCAAGCCGGTAAGGTCCAGGCTGACGCGGCGCAGCAGGGTTCGGCGATCTGCTTCCGGAGCCGGGACGATCTTGTCGCGTTCCAGCTTTGCCTGGATAAACCGGTCTATCTCATTTCGCACTGACGAAGCATCGGCAACGACAGGAAGTTCTGGCCGCTTCGGCGCATTAAAAGCCCAGTGAGTTTGCCACTCGGCTCCCTCTTCGATCCAGCGCTTTACCGTGTCGATCTGTTTCGCATTCAGAGACCTTGTAAACGTAGGAGGCGGCATCCGACGCGCCGTCTGTGCATGACTGATACGCTGAAACAGCAGGCTCTTCGCCGGGTCGCCAGGCACAATCAGAGCACCCCGCTTCGTCTGCGCGAACGCTCCGTCTTTGGTATCGAAGCGAACCGCCGCCATGCGATGGTTCTCGTCAGGACCATGGCACTGAAAGCAGTTGTCAGACAGCACCGGCCTGACGTCGCGGTTGAAGTCAACTTTGGGCTGAGCAGCGAACACAGCTGCAGCAGTAACGAGCAGGGTAGTAATCAGTCGCACGTTTCTCCGCCTGTATCGTCTTAGTATGACACTCCCGGCCACCGGTAGAGCCGGGCGGCATTCTCACTAAAGTACTGTCTGGCGGGAGTAGATCCTTTGCTACGGAAGTACTCGCCCACCACTCTCAGCTGCGTTCCATAGTCGGAGAGTCTGTTGCTAACAGGCCAGTTGCTTCCATAGACCAGCCGGCTGGCTCCAAAAGTGTCCCAGAGCTCGTCCAGAACATCGCGATAAAACACCACGGAATCCGGCACCCGGCCCTCATGGTCTTTGCGGAGTACCGCCGACACTTTAATAAAAATCCCAGGCGCCCCTGCCAGCAGTTTCAGTTCAGCCGAGGGCGACGGATACATCGGCAGGTGGTTGACAACGATTCTCAGGTCAGGCAATCGCGCTGCCAGTGCGGCCACCTTCGGCAGCTGATCGGGACCTGTCAGAACGTCTAGAGACAGTCCTGCCGTAGCGAGCTGTTCCAGCTTCGGGTAGAACTCCTCTTTCAAGCTCGACCCCGAAATCCGGATTCCCCGGAATTTTGGATTCGCGGAAAGACGCGTCAGATCGCTGCTGAAGCTTGCCGAAGCGGGATCTAAATGCCCAACAACGCACAGGAACAGCTTGTCTTCGCTAGCACGCTCCAGAATCCAGTCGTTGTCCGCTAACCACGGACTCGCTTCCACAATCACTGCTCCGGTAACGCCACTGGAACCAATCGCGGTGCGAAAATTGCTCGCAAGATGCGGCTTGTAAAGTACGCGCTCGCTTGCGGGTGGCCACGGAACGCCTTGCGCGCGATTCGTGTCGTAGATGTGGATGTGCGTATCCACAATCGGAATCAGAGGAATCGCGGCGCACACTGGCAACGCTGCGGTTCCGGCCAGAAGCGATCGGCGTGTCAGCATAACTTTCAGAATTAAGTGTCTTACTTACGTCAACAATAATCGGCGTACTTTCGAGGTACGGACGACCTCGGCTGGGAAGTAGTGCCGGGTATAGGGTCGCTGGTGCTCAGCCGTTCACCCTTCCGAAGCGCTCTATCTGTCGATTGGCAGTCCGGCGAGTTTCATCAAGTGGCGTTGCAATCCGACTTTGAGCCGGCTTGAACCGTGCATGGGATTGAAAGTCTGACATTGACTCCGGACTTTGAGTAGACATGGTGACTGCCATTGACCCGAAGCAGAGTCCAGCCTTCGGATTCGACCAGCTTGGCCAGTTCCTTGCCCGAAAGTGGTGTCACAAGGCGACTTCAATTACCTGATCATCCAGCCGGAGCACTGGTTCCTCAACAGCCACGGACAGGCATCCTTCGATCGCCTCGAGGATGTTGGCTTCAATCTCCTCCATGGTCTCGCCCTGGGTGGCGCAGCCCGGTATGGAAGGCACCTCAGCCCAGAAACCTCCCTCATCGGCCTTGTGAACAATCACGCGGATTCTCATAGGTTCCCTTTGACTCTAATCCGGAACACATTCCTCAGTCAGGAGAGTGACATTGTCAGCGTGCCGCCAACAGAATCACTTTTGCGAAAGCAGCTCAGCCAGGCTATGCGCGGTAACGTCGCGCCTCTGAATCAGCGTGAGCTGGCGCCGCAGAACGGCTTCAAGAGCAGGCGGGACATCGTCGTTATCGAGACCCTCCGAACAAGCTACAGTAGCCTGTTCAAATTCACCAGCACGCCGGTAGACATCTGTAATCAAAGCAAACTCGCTGACCAGATCGGCCCCAAAGTTAACGCCCTCTGCTTTCCCACGCCGCCAGTAAGCAACCGCTTTCTGTCGGCAATGTATCGCGCCCGCCGCATCGCCAAGATCATCGGTGGCCCATGCCCCATGCAGCGAACTCCACCCGGCATCCGCAGGCTGATTCAGCCGGTCGAGAAGAAACGCATAAACAAGAAACTTCCGAGCCTCTGGCGTAACCAGTGCCTCAACACGCGCTTGAGCAAACTCGTCCGAACGGACAACAGCTACCGCGGCCTCCGACGCGGAACTGAGATCCTCCGCGGCATACCCACACGCCACGCATTCAGAAATCCAGAGGGGTAAGGTACTCCGAAGTGGCTCGCAAGGGCGGGTGTCGAAGTCAGGTGGCCCTGCAGGCTCGGGCAGTGAGGCCACACTTACTTCGTTCCCGGCACCACACACCGCACAGGCCACCACCATTGGCGTCAGATGCTGATGACTATCTTGGCAGCGCCGCCGCTACCTGTCTCGAGCATGTCGAAAGCAGCGTTCGCCTGTGCCAGATCCATGCGATGTGTGATCAGCGTTCTGAAGAGCTTCGGGTTTGCCTCCAGCATCGCGATCGCAGCCGGTGTTTCATGGTTCGAACGCCGGATGTTGTAAATCGTAAGCTCCTTCCGGCGTAAAACATGGAAGTTCACTTCTGTTTGCGGCTCCGAAGGAATGCCGGTCACGATGGTGCGGCCGGCGCTGCGCGTCACGGCACATGCGGCCTGGATGGTCCCGGCCTTCGTAGCGCAGTCGATGGCGCAATCCACGCCCCGCTTTCCCGTTTCCCGCAGAATGTCCCTCACCGCATCCGTTCCGGCCGGATCGATCACAGCGCTAGCTCCCAGTTGCATCGCAAGCTCGCGACGTTCCGCACGTGGTTCAATCACCCAGATGCGACCCGCGCCGGTCATCCGCAGCGCAGCGAGCGTTAGCAGCCCAATTGGTCCTGCACCGAATACAGCCAGGGTTTCGCCCAGCTGAATATGCGCAAACTGGAGCGAGTGTAGAACCACCGCAAGGGGCTCAAACAAAGTGGCCGTCTCACTGTCTAGAGAGTCCGGCATGGGCAGCACGTTGTGAGCAGGGAGATTCACATACTCGCGGAAAAAGCCTGGTTCGGGCGGCGAGCTAAGGAACCGGATGTTGTCGCAAAGGTTATGGCGCCCGCTGTGACACTGCTCACAGTGGTAACAGAACAGTGCGGGTTCCAGCAGGACGCGGGCCCCGGTCGTGATCCCGGTGACACCCGTTCCCCCGCCGGTGATTTCTCCGGTTGGTTCATGTCCCAGGACGACCGGATACCGAATGACGACATCGCCTATCGAGCCTTCCGCATAGTAGTGGAGATCGGATCCACAGATGCCAACATGACGCACTCGCACCTGGATTTCCCCTGGGCCCGGGGGGACGCGTTCCGATTCGAAAAGCCGGAATCGGCGGGGTTCAAACAGTTCGGCGACGATCACGCTATTTCTTAAACAAGCTATCGAACGCGGCGCGAGCGTCGCTGGGCGTGCGAACCGAACTCGGTGCGACCACAGGAGTCACTGCGACGGCCGCATGCGCACCTTCCCGCACAACGGTAATGTTTGCGCTGAAAAGCTCGCACTCGTTGGACTTGTCTTTATACGGGATCCGCGCAGCAATTGGTTTCAGACACTGGAAGCGCGTGGATGGCTCGAAATGTGAGCATTGTTTACAGCAGTGCAAATCAGCGTTGCACTTGGGACACATTCCTTTGAAGTCGGTGCCGGGGAGCAGGACTGTGGTGCAGCTATAACATCTGGAGGCAGTCACGGATTGAACCAGGCGAGGGAGGCGGGGCCCATTTGGATCCTGAAGCGAACGAGGCCCCTGAGGGCCACGCGGCTTTTGTCCGCCGCCTGTGTCACGATGCTCGCTCTTGTCACGACTCGCGTCCTGCTGATAGCCGTGTTGCCGGTACTTACGATCCTGATCCATAGCTATATGAAATAGCTCCTTAGTGAAGAAGGAAGGAGGAGGAAACGGCAGAAATAGAACGTATTTTGCCGCTTATTCCATTCCCCATTTTAATAAAGAATTGCAAGGCCTGGTGAGCGGATTCTCATCGTGATTGGGACTCACCCGCAGACTATATCCAAGAAGACCCGTCTGATGAGGAACGAATTCCTTTCCGAACGTCCAGGCTGTTCCTCGTTGCTCGATTGCAGGCAAGTTCAGAACTTGTCCGTCTTCCAGCTGTCCACCCGGACCGACACGTCCAACAACTGCTTCCACACGAACATCGGAAGGCTGCAGACCTGCAAGGTCAATCGTTGTCCGGATTGGAATTATCGAACCACTCATGATGGACGCGTCTGGAGCCGGTCCCATATCAACAAACTTTATACCGTGCCACACGTTTTGTACAGTACCGTTCCACCGTGAGCGTTCCCGGGCTGTCGTAAAGCGCGCAGCATGAATGGCGCTCCAGGCTTCATGAGCGGGCTGGTACATGTTCTGCATGTACTCTCCAACCATGCGCTGACAGTTAAATGCTGGGCTGATGTTCGTCAGACACTGCTTCATGCGACCAACCCACTCTTCCGGTACGTTGTCCTCGCCGCCGGAATAGTACATGGGTACAATCTCGTTCTCAAGAAGTGAGTAGATTGCACTTGCATGAAACTCATCCTGATCCTCGGCGTAAGGAACCCGGTCTCCGATTGCCCATCCGCCCGAGATCTCGTAAGCTTCGTCAAACCATCCGTCGAGGATGCTGAAGTTAAGAACGCCGTTGATACTGGCCTTCATGCCCGATGTGCCACAGGCTTCTTCCCCGCGGCGGGGCGTATTCAGCCACAAGTCGACACCCTGGACCATGTCCCGTGCCACTTCAATTCCGTAGTCTTCCAGAAACACCAGACGCCGGGCGAGCGCAGGATCTTTCGAGAGCTGGTAAATATCCCGGATAAAGGTCTTGCCCGGATGGTCCTTCGGATGCGCTTTGCCCGCGATCACAATCTGAACCGGCATCTCCGTATTAGTCAGCAGTTTGCGAAGACGGTTTACATCGCGGAATAAAAGTGTCGCTCTCTTGTAGGTTGCAAAGCGGCGCGCAAATCCAATCGTGAAGGCCTCCGGATCCAGGACTTCGGACAATCGGCGCACTTCGGCGTTGGAAGCTTTCCGGTCCTGCGCAAAACGAGCCATACGCTCGCGTACGAAAGCAATTAGCCGTCGCTTGCGACGCTTGTGCGCTTCCCACAATTCCTGGTCCGGGATGTCGCGGACAAGGTCCCAGGTGCGTGTGTCAGGGTACCGTTCCCGCCAGTCAGGCTGCAGATATTGATCGAAAACCAACGCAAAATCGCCGTTCAGGTAGCTCGGCAAGTGAACGCCATTGGTGACGGACGTGATCGGGATTTCCGGAGTGGGCAGATTCGGCCAGAGATCCTGCCACATGTCCTGCGACACTTCCCGATGCAGCTTACTCACGGCGTTGCGGTACGCAGAAGTTTTGAACGCCAGAATCGCCATCGAGAACCGCTCGTTATTGTCGGCAGGATTCTTGCGCCCCAGCGAGAGAAACTGATCGAAGGTGATGCCCGAGCTCACACAGTACTCATGAAAGTACTCGTACATGACACCGGCATCGAAGATATCGATACCGGCAGGCACGGAGGTGTGCGTCGTGAAGACGTTATTGTGCCGGCTGGCTTCGTGAGCCTCCTCGAAAGAAAGACCCTCTTCCTGCATCAGAAGCCGGATACGCTCGATCGCAAGGAATGCGGAGTGGCCCTCGTTCATGTGGAACACGGTGGGACTCAGACCCATCGCCTTCAGGGCGCGAATTCCTCCAATGCCCAGAACAATTTCCTGGCGCATTCGGATGTAGATGTCGCCACCATACAGTGAGTCGGTGATGTCGCGTTCGAAGTCGCGTGTGTTCTCCGGAAGGTTAGTGTCCAGACAATACAGATTGACGCGACCCACCTGGATGCGCCAGACCTTAATCGCAACCGGACCCGTCGGCAGCTTCACGGAAACCTTTAATTCCTTGCCCGTTTCGTCATAAACTTCGCTGACGGGCAAAGTATAAAAGTCATTGATGGGATAACGTTCCTGCTGCCACCCGTCCTGATTGAGGTACTGCCGCAGGTAGCCCATCTGGTACAGCAGACCAACCGCGGTCAGGGGCATATCCGCGTCGCTGGACGCCTTAAGGTGATCTCCCGACAACAGACCAAGTCCGCCAGAATAGATAGGCAGGCATTCGGTTAGACCGTACTCCATCGAGAAATACGCGATCAGCTGGTCGGATTTCCCGGAGCTCGATGCCTGCATGTACGCGTCGTACCGCTCACACGCACGTCGATACAGAGCAAGCAGTCGCGGATCTGCCGCAGCCCGTTCCAGCGTCTCTTCCGATACCCGGCCCAGCATCAGAACAGGGTTGTTGCCACACGCTTTCCACAAAGCCGGGTCGATCCGGCGGAAGAAAGTCCTTAGATTATGATCCCAGGTCCAGAGCAGGTTGTAAGCCAGCTCAGACATACGCGAGAGAGAGGGCGGCAGTGCCGGACGCACTAAGAACGCTTTGAGCGGTTTGATTTGGAAGGCCATGCTTCAGACGAAACTGTGTGCAGCGAACCTCTACTGTAGCATCGGGCCGATGCAGTGAAATTGTCCCACGCAGCGCAGATTTCCGGGCTCCCCGGCGCTCCGTGGCATCTTAAGGGCATGGCTTGTTTCGGCAGCGACCTCGCGGCTCTGCGAAAGGCTCGCACAACAGTGGATCAGGTCCTTGCGCTGGTAACTCCGGACAGTCTTTACGAACGTCCCATCGCCGAGCGTCACCGGACCGTTTTCTACATCGGGCACCTCGAAGCGTTCGACCACAACTTGCTCAAAACCGAAGCTGGCCTGGCTGATTTTGCTCCTGAGCTGGATCGGTTGTTTGCCTTCGGAATCGATCCCGGGCCCGACGCTTTGCCTTCCGACAAAGTATCCGACTGGCCCGAAATTGAGGTCATTGCGGACTACCGGTCGCGCGTTCGGGAAGAAGTCGACTCGGTCTGGGATGCTGCTCCGGAATTGCTGCGACACATCGCAATTGAGCACCGGTTGATGCACGCCGAAACTCTGGCGTACATGCTTCATAATTTCCCGCACTCCCGCCTCGTGTCCCCCATCGCCAAAGAACACGTCGAAACTCACGGTCCCGTGCACAATGAGGCAGTCCCGGTTGCGGCAGGCGAAGTCTCTCTGGGTAAAAAACGCGACACCGGTTTCGGTCAGGACAACGAGTTCGAAGCCTCATCCATCGAGGTTGCCGGCTTTCTTATGGACCGGCGAAAAGTCAGCAACGGGGAGTACCTGGAATTCGTTCGCACAGGAGCACCAGTACCCTGCTTCTGGGAAGGTGATAAGAGGGAAGCAGGTAAGGATCGCTTCCTGTTACGCCGCATGTTCGATTGCATTCCTCTGCCACTGGACTGGCCTGTGTGGGTTACTCAGGAGGAAGCTTCGCTCTATGCTGCCTGGCGCGGCGGACGCCTGCCGGTGGAGGCCGAATGGCAGCTCGCGGCTAGCGGCGCAAATCCGGAAGGTGGTAACTTCGATGCCCGGCGTTTCGACCCCGAGGCGGTGACTGCAAACCCCGGCTCTGCGACTTCGGCGGGCGTCGAAGATTTATGGGGAAACGGATGGGAGTGGACCGCATCTCTCTTCCGTCCGTTCCCGGGATTTGTGCCTTACGCGTACTACCCGGGTTACTCCGCCGACTTCTTCGATCAGGAGCATTATGTGCTGAAAGGCGCTTCCCCCCGGACCGATGGTGTCTTCACCCGGCCGACGTTCCGTAACTGGTTTCGAAAAGACTACCCTCATGTGTTCTCCTCGTTTCGATGCGTCTATCAGTTGAGCTAGAGTTCGCCCAGGAGGTTCGCCGGGGCTTAACCTCTTCCCCTCAGAAAACGCTCCCCACCCGATACCTGTACGACGAGGTAGGCAGCGCACTGTTCGACGCGATCACCGCGCTCCCCGAGTATGGACTCACAAATGCCGACGTCCGCTTACTCACAGTGCATTCCTCGGAGATCGAGCATCTCTGTGCCGGCGTTACCGATGTCGTAGAACTTGGGAGCGGCAACGGTACCAAGACCAGAGTCATACTCACAGCCTTTCCTCCCGCGGTGACCTACCGGCCCGTCGATATATCCGCTGCTGCGCTGGAACGCTGCACAAGAGAGATGCACGGGTTTCGAACCATCCCGGTAGAAGCCGACTTTCTCTCAGGCCTCGATCAGGTTTCAGACCGTCGTCCCACTGACGGGCATATGTTGACTCTGTTCCTCGGAAGCAACATCGGCAACTTTAACCGGCATGAGATCATCCCGTTTCTTACCGCGATCCGGCAACGTCTTCGGACAGGAGATTACTTCCTCATCGGTGCGGATCTGATCAAGCCCGCCGACCAGTTGATCCTCGCGTACGACGACCCCGCCGGAGTTACCGCGGCGTTCAACCGCAATTTGCTGGCACGCGTCAACCGTCAGCTTGAAGGGAACTTCCATCTGCAATCCTACGATCATCAGGCCTTATGGAACAGCCCCGACCGCAGAATCGAAATGCATCTGCTGGCGCGTTCGGATCAGAACGTCCGGCTAGGCGCGATAGACC
>JACMLA010000496.1 GCA_014379815.1 Bryobacteraceae bacterium
ATGGGTACCCAAGGCAGGTCCAGCTAGGTATCAAGCTGTTCTTCTAAGCCGCCTGGTTGTGAGTGGGGGTAGGCTTCGAGCCTGCTCCCACTCTTCATTTCTCAGTGTAGTGTTCGCCCTCAGTCAAACGAATCAGCCGATCTGCCCTGACGTTTCGTAGTTCCTGCCTTTTGTCGCTTCCCCAGTGGATCTCCAGTTTCTCGATCTGTGATGCATCAGCGAGGCCAAAGTGCAATCGATAGGGATTGGTGCTGCCGAAGCCTTCGCTTCCTTTCACCTCCCGGTAGAGCTTGCGGTTATCAACGGTCAGGGTTACGGACGCTCCGACCGCAAAGTGATTTGTTTGTTTGCCAATCAGTTCTACTTCCAGCCAATGATTCTTGCTGACCGCCCGATTGCGATAGAAAGCGTTTCGTGCGTGATCGCCCGGGTAGTGCCCTCCAAGCTGTGCGTAGAGCTCCAGCGTCCCGTTGTCGTCGATGTCTACGAAACAGACTCCATGGCCTTTCTTGCCTGGTTGCGCGACTCCTGCGGTCTCGGTCACGTCGGTGAACGATTGATTGCCGTCGTTGCGGACGTCGTTGCGGAACAGACGATTCGGTTCGATTCGCGTCAACTGTGGGTCGCCGGTTCCAAAGTAGAAATCGATGTCGCCATCGTTGTCGAGGTCCGCTACACCTGCTCCCATGACTCCCATTGGAAATACGAGGTTGGACTCCACGGTTGCATCTGTAAACGTGCCATCGCCCTTATTCCGGAACAAGCGGACAGCGTCAGGATGTAGCGTTCGGAGGTCCGGCATGCGGAACATCCGCGTGAGGCTTTGGACGACGGCGTCCCACGGAGCCAGGCTGGTGACGAGAAGGTCGGGCCATGAGTCGTTGTTGTAATCCGTGAAGAATGCGACGTAGCCCATGTGGGGCGGCTGCTGTACTCCCGCGGCTTTCGTGACGTCGGTGAAGTGAAGTCTTCCATCGTTGCGGTAGAGACGGTCAGGTGAATTGCGAAGGCCGTTGAAGAAGATATCGAGGTCACCGTCGCGGTCGTAGTCTCCCAGTGCCGCACCGATAGTTCCGTGGGTTGGAGGCTCGTTCAAGCCGGCTTGCGTAGTTATGTTCGTGAACGTTCCGTCTTTTCGATTGTGATAAATTTGCGGCACCGAGCCATCTTTAAGAACACCGTTTGCAATGACAAGGTCCAGATAGCCGTCGTTGTCGAGGTCGCCCCAGAGTGACACGAATCCATCGCCTCCATCGTCGGCTTTACTTTGTTTCGAAACATCGACGAAGGTTCCCTTACCTGTATTGCGAAACAATCGGTTGGGCATAGGCCCGTTCCAGCCATTCAGGGAGAGGTATATGTCAGGGTGGCCGTCGTTGTCATAGTCAACGAAGTTGAGGCTATAGGCTGACGGCACTTTTGCGAGTCCAGCCTCGGCAGTCACTTCACGAAAGCGGGCACCTTCGTTGCGGTAGAGGGCTAGAAATGTCCCACTCCCGGCGAGGAGAAGATCCTGCTTACCGTCTCCGTCATAGTCAGTGAATGCGCATGTGCCGTTACCGTCGAAACGATCGACGTTGTACTGCTTTGCCATGTCGTCAAACAGGAGCGTCGTGTTGGGTGCTGCATCTCGGGCGGGGAAGGTGAACTCTGCCGGAAGCTTGATACTCCCCTCTTTCCATTGCGCCAGGGTCGAGCGGAGCAGCCACTGATCGGTGAGATTGTTTTGGGTCTGCAGGGCCCGAAAGAAGGCGCGCGCCGCCTCAGCGAAGTTGTTATTGCGGAAGTGCGCGGCTCCTATCTCCCGCAGAAGCTCGGGTCGGGCCTGTTCGGCAACAGGACGCGCCAAGGCTAGCTCGAAGTATCGTATCGCTTCAGGAAAACTGCCACGTCGGGACAGCGCACGGCCTGTCTGGAAGAGTGCAATAGCTTCCTCGTTGCTGTGGGGCATCGAGGAGTCGAGGACTCGATCAAGTAGCTCGATAGAGCGATTCAGCCCGAGAAGAGGATCATGAGGGACGCGGTGTTCGGACTCGGCAGAGAATCGCACTTCACCGGAAAGCCAGTCCGTGAGAGTCAGCAGATACTCGCTTGCGCTAGGCTGCAGTCTGGCAATTTGCAGGCCAAGCTGATAAGCGAGATTGGGATTGTAGTGAAGGAGCTCGGCACGCGCATGGATGACCGCCTTGGCTTTCAGGGCGGGGATGTGATCGCGATTGTGACGGAGTGCGGTGTCGAGTGCCTCCAGTGCAAGAGCCAGTGCCGTGCGTGCCTGAGAGGGGTCGCCGTTGCCGTAGAAATCGATGAGATACGATCGGGCAATTTGAAAGTAAAGTTCCGCGCTATTGGGCTGAGTCAGCAGGAGCGCGTTGAGTTCGCGGCGAGCCTCCTTGGTTTTGCTGTCCCGTAGCAATCTTCTGGCTTCCCGAAGCTCCGGGTCCTGTTCGGGGATCGGTTCGCTGGGGTGATTGTGAGTAGAATCCTGTGGAAAGAGCAGGATTACGGTACAGAACAGAGTGGCTGCGATTGCAACCATGCGGGCAGCCATTGGTTCAGGATATAGCGCTGCGTCACATCGACGCTTGCCGACGTAGTCCAAAGTGCGATGGAAGATGCCAGGGCAGGTGTTTGCCGACGCGCGCGGTTCCGAATCTTGCCTTCGTGTTTGCTGCAGTGTAACCGAGCCAGCACCGTGAGGGAATGGGCTGTTGATAGATCTCCAGTGAGGAGACAGACAATTCAGCCATCCGGGCAGGTTACTGTAGCCCGGCCAGCTCCCAGGAATCTCCCACTCTCGGAAGAGCCCCCTTGTTCCGGTCCTGTTAGCATTAACACCGAGAGCCGTTTTCACCACCCTTGACGCTTATGGAAGTGCATTTCAACCCCGATACCCAAGCCAGGCTGGAGCAGTTTTGCCGCGAGCGAAGGCAAGGACGCCGCCCGGATGGTGGAAGAAACTATGGCCCGCGTTCTCGAACGGCGAGCGGAGTTCCTCGCAGGCCTTCAGCGGGGCATCGCCGCAGCCGACCGGGGCGAACTGATTGACCATGACGAGGTGGTAAACCGCATCGAGCGGCTATTTCAGTCGTGACGCTCATTCGCTGGACGAGTGAGGCCGCAGACCAGCTTAAAGCCATTGTCAGCCATATCCGTGAGGGCAATCCCGAGATAGCCCTCACCCTGGCCCAAACCATCCTGGCACGCATCGCTGAGCTGAAACCTTTCCAAGCCTCGGCAGAGCGGGTGAGAAGAAGGGTACACGCGAATTGGTTTCGCCTCCCGACCTGTTTCAAGGATCCGAGCCCTATCTGCTTCGCTGATAGATCTACGAAGTACGAGCGGGTAGTTCGAAAATTAAATCCGGCGCTATTGGGCTGAGTCAGCTCTGGCTTCACGGAGTTCCGCCTGGGGCGTCACATCTTTTTGAAGACAGGTAGCTAACCGACGCTGGCAGACGTAGTCCAAAGTGCCAAAGGGATCACACATGAAGATCACGCACGGATTATTGATCGGTCTAACAACGGCAACCCTGCTGGCTCAGGAGTTTCCGCTTATCGACAAGGCTCAGATTGCTATGGCCATAGAGGACGCGAAGCATGCGCAGCAGGAGTTGCTGGCCAACCGAGAGGTGCTGGATCGTCTCCCGAATTTGCTGGCGAAAGAGACAATGGCACTGGATCGGGCTGCCTTCGCTTTCCAGAAGAGCTTTCTGCAAAGCGGCTCTCCGAATGGCGGAACACCTCTCACTGACGACGAACAGCTAAAGATCATGGCAATCGACAGCCTGATGCAGACCGACCCGGAGCGCGCGGTGCCGCTTCTGGATAAACTGCTGCAGAACCCGCAATCGACTGTGCCAGTCCGCTCTCGTGCGATCAGAGCGCTTGGGAGAAGCAACGCCGCAAAGGCTCGGGAAATCCTGGTCCGGGTTGCAAAGTCTGATGCCAACACGGAACTCCGGTCGTCGGCGGTCAATCAGCTTGGGGGGCTGCGGGCGTCTTCCGAGCTTTCAGCACTCTATAGCCAGGATGCTTCGACGGAGGTTCGTGAGCGTATTCTTCGGGCGCTTGCATCCGGTGGAGAGTGGCAAAAGCTTTTGGTCATTGCGAAAACTGAGAGTAATGAAGACCTTCGGAGCCGGGCGATCCGCCAGGTCGGTTCCATGAAGGTACCCGGAGCTTCGGAAGCGCTGGTTGAGATGTATACCTCATCGTCTGATGCCGCGCTGCGCAATACCATCCTCCGCGCACTGTCCAGTGAGGGAAATGCTAAGCAATTGATCGCGCTTGCCCGCAGGGAGACGAACCCGGAACTGAAGAGGGCCGCGTTGCAGCAGTTGTCGCGCATGAAGAGTGACGAAGTGACCACTTATCTGATGGAACTGCTCGAGAAGTAGACAGAGAGCTTTTATGATTTGTCGCTTCGTAGTCCTAAGTTCAGCTGCGGTGTTGTTGTGCGCACAGCAACCGGCGATCTCCAATGCCGACATACGGCAGATTACAGCCAACAGTGGGCTGGAGCAGGCAATACGGTCCGTGACAGACAGTGTGAAAAGCGCTGCATGGATCGGCTACGCAGTGCCCACAATTCCGGGAGACCAGAATAGCTGTTGCTGGAATGATAACGGCCGTGGTTGTGGGCTGGAAGGGGAGCGGCGCAGGGATGGCGTCACCAGCAATCCGGGACCCGTAAAACTGGAGGGTCCTACCCACGTTGTGATTCTGCAGAGATTCGAGCCAGGGACTGCGGAGAAGCTCCGTGTGTTTTCTCCGGATTGCCCTCTGGACGCGGGCGGATTGGCGTTCTACTGGGTTTCCAATGTGAAGGCCAGCGAGAGTGTTTCCCTGCTGACCCGACGGGCGGTTCGCGATCAGGAGAACGGTGTGCGAAGCAAGATTTCAGAAGCGGCCGTGCATGCAATTGCGATGCATGCTGGTCCGGAAGCACAGGCTGCGCTGATCCGGTTCGCGAATGATCAGCAGAGCGAGAGCACACGCAAGTCGGCGCTGTTTTGGCTCGGAAGCTCGCGAGGGAAGGAGGGCTATTCTGCCGTCCTGAAGGCTGTCCGCGAGGATCCCTCAGATAAAGTTCGCGAGCACGCTGTCTTCGCCCTGATGCAAAGCAAAGAGCCAGAAGCCATACCCGAGATCCTTCGAATCGCCAAAGCGGATAAGGCAACCGGCGTACGAAAACGGGCGATGTTCTGGCTGGCCCAATCGCGGGACCGGCGTGCCGTCGAGTTCTTCGAGCAGGTCCTGAACAAGTAGTCTTACCGGCCTTCTCTGATTTCGGGAACCACGGTCCAATCAGCTGCGTAAGTGTTGTCGAGGCACCCACCTTGATGCGCTTGTGGAGCTGTGCGGTTTTATTCGTCGCTCTGAACCTGCCTGTTCTGGCGGCCGACGCTCGAAGAGATTTTCGCTCTTTCCACCTGATTGGGTCGGCGGAGATTGTCGGGAGTCGGCTGCGGTTAACACCGGCGGTCATGAATCAGGCCGGGGCAGCATGGTTTCCAGAGCGGAAATACATCGCGGCGGGATTCGATCTTACGTTCCGGTTCCAGATAACCGATCGCGGTGGACTCGGCGAAGGCGCTGACGGAATTGCGTTTGTGATACAGGATGCTGGGCCCGATGCACTCGCAGGAAGCGGCTCTGCCGGAGGATTTGCGTTAGGCGGTGGAGAGCGCAATAGGCGCAAGAAAGGCATCCCACATAGTGTGGCGGTATTTTTCGATACCTTTCTGAACGAGGATGGAAACGATCCCTCCGACAATTACGTGGCTATCTCTACCAACGGGTCAGTGAAGAAAATGCGCTGGCCACCTGCGAGACTTGGGGCGACACGAAATCTGCCCGTGTTTCTGAAAGACGGC
>JACMLA010000497.1 GCA_014379815.1 Bryobacteraceae bacterium
CCCATAATAGCCAGTGCGCGCAATCACCTGCAATGCAGAGTCTTTGGGCCGGATCTGAACTGTATGAAACCGGTTTCTGGTAAGAGGCACGTCCTTTGGGTAGTAGCCGATCAAATACTGTGTCCGCAAATCACGCAGGATTTCCGCAAACGCCTGATCGATACTTTCGATGCCGGGTGCGAACACTTTGCCGCCGGTCGTCTGGGCGAGGGTCGCCAGTGCGTGTTCGCCCCCAACGTTCCTGCCCGCTTCGTTAGTGATCGGGACTGTAAGGACCGGGTAGATCACAGCATCGGCGTTATGCGCAGCCTCCAGCGCAACATGGAAATCCTTCGCGCTCGTTGTATTGCCGCCATCACTGACAACGATCATGACGTGTCTGCCTTCGCGCCGTGTCAGATCGCCTGCACCAAGATAGATGGCATCGTATAAAGACGTTCCTGCTTCGGCCTTCAGCTTTTTCAGTTGATCGGCAAACTTCCTGGGATTTTTAGTCCACGCCACGTCCTGGCTGACAACCCAGTTGAAGGACCATAACGCGGCGCGGTCGTCCGGGTTACCCTCCCGGAATAACGCAGTGACGAAGCGGCCGACAGCAGAGGTTTGCTCTTTCATTTTTCCCGCAGTCGAACCGCTGATATCGATGAGGATGGCCACCGATAAAGGTTGCGCTGTGGTTCGCTCAAACAACGCAATCTGCTGCGGAGCACCGTTGTCGGTGACTGCCAGATCCTCGCGCTTCAGATCGCCAATCGGTTTGCCTTCTGCTGTCTTTACCGTCGCGACCAAACGGACGAGTTTGACGTCGACCCGGAAGGTTTCTTCAGAAGTTGTCTGGGCAAGCGCACTGACAGCAATGAGCAGGAATGCCGGAATGGCCTTCATCGCTGCAGAACCGAGTTTTCCCACTCTCCTTCCACCCACACTTCTCCGTCCTCGAAATATTCTTTCTTCCAGACTGGCACCAGCTTTTTCAGGCGATTGATCCCTTCCAGCGCGGCTTCAAACGCCGGCCTTCTATGCGGTGCAGTGACCACGACGGCAACGCTGGCTTCCCCGATCTCCATGCGACCCAGACGGTGAACCATCGCGATCCCTCCAATGGAGTGCGACGCAGCAATCGACTCTCCGATTTCGGTCATCACCCGCAAAGCCATGGGCTCGTAGCACTCATAGTCGAGATATTTCGTGAGACGGCCATTGGTGTTGTTTCGAACCACTCCAACAAAGTCCACAATTGCTCCATCGCTACCAGCCAGAAGTCTGGCGCGCAAGCTGAGCGTATCAATCGGGTCGCGCGTCAGAGCAAAGTAGTTGCGATCGGAACCGCCGCTGACCGGTGGCAAAAACGCAATCTCATCGCCTTCCGCAACCATCGTTGTTGTAGCGGCGAACTGCTGGTTGCGCGCCACAACAATGCCCGGTGCCAATGCGGAAAATCGGGGAAACCGGGCTGCATAGTGATCGAACACATCACTCAGGGACGCCGGTCCGGACAGCTCCAGAGAGTCCTCTGTCCGACCCGCAATTTCCCGTAATTGCCCGAAAAACAGCACTTTCACAAACACACCTGAATGCTAACAGACGGGCGCTGGGCCTGGCGGGTTGCTGTTACGATGACCTGCATGCAGACGTTTGAAGTGCGGCTGCGAGTCCGGTACGCGGAAACAGATCAGATGGGCGTCGTGTATCACGCGAATTATCTTGTCTGGATGGAGATGGGCAGGGTGGAGTTGTGCCGCTCCCTCGGCGTACGGTATCGCGAGATGGAGCAGCAGGACGGTATTCTGCTCACCGTTGTGGAAGCAAGCTGCCGCTATCTATGGCCAGCCAGGTACGACGATGAGGTTGTCGTCCGGACCAAAGTAGAGCGAGCCGCGGCGCGACTGCTGCAGTTCAGCTATGAAATGCTGGAGACCGAATCAGGACGGCTGCTGGCTACCGGGATGACGAAACATCTTCCGTGTGGACAGGACATGCGGCCATGCCGCTTTCCCCAGAAATATCTGGAACCGTTTGGAATCAGCCAGCACGCCGGCTGACGTCACTTAAACAGCAGCATCGGCGTGGTAGGAACTGCGCACTAGCGGACCGGCTTCCACGTGAGTAAATCCCATTGCGTACCCTTCGCGCTGGAGCTCCTGAAACTCCTCAACAGGAACGTAACGGAGGATAGGCAGATGCTTCGGTGAAGGCCTCAGGTACTGGCCGAGTGTCAGAATATCCACGCTGTGGGCCACAAGATCGCGCATCACACTTAGAATCTCGCTATTGGTTTCGCCCAGCCCCAGCATCATCCCGGACTTAGCCGGAATGTTGGGACGAAGGCTCTTTGCGTACTGGAGCATGTGCAAGGAACGCTCATAACGAGCGCCCAGTCTTACCTGCCTGTAAAGCCGCGGCACCGTCTCCATGTTGTGATTCAGAACATCGGGCGAGGCTTGCATAACAATCTCCATGGCCGCCTCATTTCCCTGGAAATCGGGGACCAGAACCTCAACCCGGCATCCCGGTATGCGCTCCCGAATCGCACGAATCGTGTCGGCGAAGATCTGCGCGCCACCGTCTTTCTGGTCATCGCGGTTCACACTCGTGACCACCGCGTACCGTAAGCCAAGGGCGGCGCAGGCCTCCGCCACACGACGAGGCTCGTCAAAATCCATCTCCAGAGGTGCGCCCTTCTGAACCGCGCAAAATCCGCACCTTCGCGTGCAGACATTGCCCAGAATCATAAAGGTTGCCGTCCGGCGGTTCCAGCATTCGCCAACGTTTGGGCACGCCGCGCTCTCACAAACCGTGTGTAGTCTCAGATCTGTTACGAGTTGTTTCAGCTCACGATAGTTCTCGCCAACGGGCGCGGGCGCACGTAACCACTTCGGCCTTTGCGGAGCTTGGGGAGCTCTTTGTGAACTTATTGATACCAGCACTACCCTTAGTTTAACGTCCACCGATGGACCGGAGACGCGTTTCCAGCACCGTCTCTGCGGTAAAGTTCTCGAATTGAAAGAAAGCCTCGGCAGCGCGTTCCAGAGCTGCTGAGGGTAGCAGTCCAATAATTTCGGTTCCTGCGATACGAACGCCGGCATCGTGTGCCCTGCTCCGGATTGCTTCGAAGACCACGTGCATCGGAGTTGCGTCGAAGTCCGTCAGGTTCATCGAAACTTGTACCTGCCCCCGGGAGAGCAGCGGGAGACCCAGAGCTTTTACGTGCGGGAACCCTCCCGAAGAAGCCCGAATACTCCTGGCAATACTTCTGGCAACAGACAGATCGCGGGTCGCAAGATTTACGTTCCAGGCAATCAGGATCTTGCGCGCGCCGATGATTACCGCGCCTGCGGTCGGGTGCAGTTCAGGGCCACCGATATCCGGCGCCAAACCGCCCTTCCTCACTACTTCCAGGCGCACACGTTCGCGACGCAGCGCCGCAGCTTCATAGAAGTACACAGGAACTCCCGTCGTGCGCCAGATATCTTCCCCAAGACCGTGTGCCAGGTCAGCACACTCATCCAGAGTTATGTCTTCGATGGGAACGAGTGGAATTACATCGGCGGCTCCGATTCTGGGATGGACGCCTTCATGTCGTCTCAGGTCGATCCGTTCTACCGCGACCGCGACAGCCCTTGCGGCTGCAGCAACGACAGACTCCGGCGCGCCGACAAAGGTGACAACCGAGCGATGGTGATCCGCGTCGCTGGTCGTGTGCAAAACCCAGGCTTGCCCATCTGCTTCGACGGCGTCGACGATGGCCTGGATCACAGCCTGGTCTCTGCCCTCAGAGAAGTTTGCGACACACTCAATCAGGCGTTTCCGCAAGAAATAGCACCTTCCTCATAGGCGAGAACGCCTTTGCGAATTACGGCAGCCACCAGATTCCCGCCGTAGTACAAGGGAATTTCGCGATAGTCAGAGACCCCGAGAATACAAACATCCGCGTCTTTCCCAAACTCCAGAGAGCCGCATCGGCCCGCTGTCCCCAGTGCGTGCGCTCCATTGATGGTGGACGCGCAGATCGATTCCTCCGGCGTCAGATTCAGTTGCAGGCACGCCATTGCCATCACCATTTGCATGCTGACTGTGGAGCAAAGAGATGGTTCGAATCCCGAACCCAATGCGATTGCGCCCCCCGCTTCGATCAGATTTCTTACCGTGCGCGCACGGTAGCTGCCGCCCAGCTGACTGCAGGGCAGCAGTGTCGTGATAGCTCGCGTTCGCCCCAGAGCCTCGGCCTGTGCATCTGTCATCGAAGGAGTTCCCCCAATGCTGACAGCATCGCTGGCTACTGCGAGCGCAATTGCCTCATTCATGTTGTCACCAGCCGGTTGCACCTTAACCGGAAGGCCGTTGCGCTTCGCCGCATCCACCACTTCAGACGCTTCCTTGAAATGAAGCGCTCCGGGACCGCACGCTACCTCGGCAAAACGCGACAGACCTTTTTCAGATAATCTTGGCAAAATATCTTCCTTAAGCCAGTTAACATATTCAGGAATCTCAGTATGTTCCGCACTAATTGCTTGCCCAGCCACAAAAGAAGAAATTACCGATACGCACCGGTCGTTGACCTTGCTCAACACGCGAAGCATCTTAAGTTCTGCCGATGCTGCCAGACCGTAGCCTGTCTTCACCTCCATGGTGGTGGTGCCATGACGCAGGAAAGACTCTATTTGCTTTGCGGCGTAAAACTCCAGAGCGGCACCTGGAGTATTGCGCAAGTACTGGACTGTCGCTGCCAGTTCTGAAGGAGCAACAAACCTGGCGCTCTGTTCGGTGCGCCGGTCGTTGGGCCGGTGTGGAAGCAAACGCCCTGGAAGACCCAAAATCTGTGTGTGTGTGTCGACAAATCCTGGAAGAACGACGCGGCCGGCAGCGCTTATTTCTCTGGCGGATTTGGCTTCCGCCAGGTTCTCGATCCTGCGTGTTGGACCCACGCTGGCGATCACTCCGTTGACGACAAGCACCGAGCCGTCCTCAATGACACCAAGGTCCTGAAGTGTGTCCCCGCGGCGTGGTCCAGAACCCTGACCATGCAATGTCAGGAGTTGACGTGCCCCTCGCACCAGCAGATTTGATTTCATGAATACGACCTCCCTTGCAGGAAAACAGGAGAGTGCCGAAGCGCTTAAGACTTAATTTATAACGCCTTTGCTGTGGAATAGTAAGCGCAATTTTGCAACTTTCACGCGGTAACCTGTGGACGTGCGTCTATTTACCGGTCTTGCGCTTCCAGCGGAGACAGAAAAACAAATTGCTGATCTGCTGGAAACGCTTCGTCCGACAGCGCCGCTCGCGTGGACTCGGGTCGGCAATTTGCACGTGACAACGCGCTTCATCGGAGAGTGGCCCGAAGAACAGCTGGAAGAATTAAAGGAACGCCTGACCACGCTTCAGGAACGATCCCCCCTATCCATCTCGATTAGCGGAATCGGATGGTTTCCAAATCCGCATTCCCCGCGAGTTCTGTTTGCCGGGGTTCGCGCGTCGGAAGACTTGCAGCGTCTTGTCTCAGATACCAACGCCGTTCTGCAGACCCTTGGGCTTGCTCCGGAAGAGAAGGCGTTCCGTCCTCATCTGACCCTGGCCCGCATCAACAAATCCAGCGTTTCTCTCGCCGCGCTAAGGCAGAGCATCGCGTCGCGGGACTCGCCGGACTTTGGAGACTTTCTCGTATCCGGCTTCTCGCTATTTCAAAGTAAGCCTGGTCCCGGAGGTTCGATTTATACTCGACTCGCGGACTTTCGCTTCCTACAATGACTGTCTTTCTTGTTCTGCTTGCTGCCTACGCGATCGGCGGAATACCCTTCGGCTACATAATCGTCCGCCTCGCCACGGGGCGGGATATCCGTTCCAGCGGGAGCGGGAACATCGGCGCGACCAACGTTCTCCGGACTACGAGTCGAACGCTTGGGATTCTGACACTCGTTCTTGATATATCGAAAGGTGTACTGGCGGTGTGGCTGGCAGACCGTTTTTTGAATGGCTCGCTACTCTGGATGAGCGCTACAACACTCGCTGTGATGGCCGGCCATGCGTTCCCGGCAGCTCTGCGGTTTCGTGGAGGAAAAGCGGTAGCTACCTTCATCGGAGCATTCCTGTATCTGACTCCGGTTCCACTCTTATCGATCCTTGTTCTGTTCGTCGTCGCGGTCGCTTTAAGCCGGTTTATCTCTCTGGGATCCGTGGTTGCAGCGGGTCTGTTTCCGCTGGCTGTCTGGTTGATTGACCATCCGCCCTGGTATGTGACCTCGGCAGCAGTTCTGGCCGGTGCATTCATCGTATTCCGCCATCGCGCGAATCTTGCCCGCATTCGGGAAGGCAACGAAAACGTGTTTACCTTCGGAGGCCGTCAGCATTGACGCTGGCCATCGTTGGCGGTGGCAGCTGGGGAACGGCCCTCGCAATTGTTCTCGCCGGTCGCTTCCATCGCGTGTGCCTGTGGGTTCACAATCCCGAGCTCGCCGAGCAGATAAGCCAGCTGCGGGAAAACAGGCAGTATCTGCCGGGCATACCGGTTCCCTCCAACGTTTGTCCAACGAGCGATATCCCGTCCGCTGTGTCCGGGGCTGACCTCGTGCTGACCGTTGTGCCTTCCCGGTTCCTGCGAGGCGCGGTCCAGTCGCTGATGCCCCATCTGCGCAAAGGAACGTCTTTCGTCAGTGCGACTAAGGGCATAGAACCCGGGACACTGGCCAGGATGTCAGAGGTCATCCGGGACGTGGCCGGGGCAAGTACCCACGTGGCAGTGCTGTCGGGTCCAACGTTTGCGCGCGAGGTTGCAGAAGGTCACCCCGCCGCGGTTGTGATTGCAGCGGACAGCGAGAGTTTTGCCCGGCACATTCAGCAGCAGTTCTCCGGACCTTCGTTCCGCCTTTACACAAACAACGATACCGTTGGTGTAGAGATTGGAGCGGCTCTGAAAAATGTAATCGCAATTGGAGCCGGAATCGTCAGTGGGTCAGGTCTGGGGAGCAACACCGTGGCAGCTCTGGTAACACGAGGTCTGGCGGAAATCACGCGGCTTGCAGTGGCTGCGGGAGGAGAGCAAAGCACACTCGCCGGGCTTGCTGGCTTAGGAGACCTGTTGCTGACCTGCACTGGAGAGCTCAGTCGAAATCGTCGTGTCGGCATTCAACTGGCGGAAGGCCGAACTCTGGAGGAAGCAATCGCCTCCGGCATCGGAATCGCCGAGGGAGTAGACACCACAGCCGCCGCGCTTGCGCTGGCCAGAAGACTAGGAGTAGAGATGCCGATCACCGAGCAGATGGACCTGGTACTGCGCGAACGGAAACCACCCCGGGAAGCAATCCGGCATCTGATGGATCGACGTTTACGACGCGAATAAGCAGAACCGGTAGTACCAGTACCGGACAATTCCACACAAGGTCGCGCAACCTTCTGCGCCGGCAAGGGTTCGAACAAGTATGGTGGTGAGTACGCTCGAGCGCGATGCGGAGTTGATGCTCCGCGTACGTGACGGAGACCTCACCAGTTTCACCTCGCTTCTGGAACGACACCGCCTGCCCGTGGTCAACTTCCTGAGCCGGATGGTGGGCAACCAGGCTATAGCCGAAGAGCTGGCGCAGGATGTTTTTCTTAGAATTTACCGGTCCCGAGGCTCCTACGAGCCGACAGCCAAGTTCACCACGTGGCTGTTTCGGATTGCAACGCATCTGGCGCTAAATCATATCCGTGACCGCCGACACGAAAAGAATAGCGAGAGTCTGGAGCGGGAACGTCGGGACGGATCGGTTAGGCAATTTGCGGATCAGGTGCTGAACATAGAACAAAGTATGGTGCAGCAAGCTCGGTTTATTGAAGTACGTCAGGCAATCGAAGTGCTGCCTGCTAAGCAGAGGGCCGCCGTGTTAATGCATAAGTATCACGAAATGGACTACTCACAGATCGCACGCGCACTGGGATGTTCGGAGTCAGCACTGAAGTCTTTGCTGTTTCGGGCTTACGAGACGCTGCGATCCAGGCTCGCACATCTGGCCTAAGGCTGGAAGCCGGACATTGGAGAAGGAAGCCGGATATTGGAGAAGGAAGCGGGTTTTTGGAGAACGAAGTAATGAACTGTCCTGTTCGTACCGGTCAAACCGGAATTCTTGTTGAGCACGCGTCGGGTCGGCTGCAGTCTGAGTTGGCCGGTTCGGTGAACGAGCACGCGGCTACGTGTCCGGAGTGTACATCCATTCTGAAAGCGCAAAGTAAGGTCCAGGACGCGCTATCCGAATGGACTGCCGAGCCGGTTTCGGCAGATTTCGACCGCCGCTTGTTTCAGCGGATCGAAGAAGACCATGGCCGCACGTTCTTTCAGCGCCTCGTTGCGGGATTCAGCTGGAAACCCGCCGCTTCCCTCGCCGGAGCCATTGCCACGGCAGCCATTGTGGCGTTGCTGGTGTCTCCTCCCGAACAGCGCAGTGCCAGGCCAGCCAACGAACAGACCATCCGCAATGTCGAAGCAGAACAGATCGAAGTGGTTCTGGACGACATCGACATGCTGCAACAACTCAACAGTGGAGGCGGTACGCAGGCACTGTGATGACACGTACACTCACGCTTTTTGTTCTCTTATTGCTGAGCGTCAACCTGACGTTCGCCAGTCCAGGTAAAGAAAAACGGGAGTCTTCTGTACCGCCGCATTTAACGCTGGAGCGCCTGAACCGAATGACCCCTGAGGAGCGTGAGCAACTGCTCAGCAGGATGCCACGACAGCGGCGGCTCAACTTCGAAGATCGTCTGGAGAGATTTCGCAGTCTTCCGGAACCAGTTCGCGAGCGGCTTCGCCTTGAGTACAACAACTTTCAACAACTTCCACCGGAGAAGCAGGACACAGTCAGGAAGCTGTTCCGGCGCTTCTCAGATATTCCGGAAGAACGTCGTGCGGACGTTCGCCGAGAGCTTGCGCGTCTGCGAAAAATGTCCCCGGAGCGACGGTCCAAAATCATGGAGTCGCCAGAGTTTCAAGCCGACTTCAACGAAATGGAGCGCGAGTTGCTCGCTGGACTGACCGCAAATCTGCCCCCGGTAGAGCTGCCTCCAGCCAGACAGGCTAACCCCGTGGTGAGCCCCCGTGGACACCGCTCTCAACAGCCACTCCCTGTCCAGTAACTGCGTTACCGCTATTCGTACCGGAGCGCTTCGGTTGGGTCGAGGCCAGAGGCCCGAATAGCGGGAATCAGACCACTAAAGACTCCTGTCAGTAGTAAAACGACAGCCGAGATGGTCACGGTAGCGGCGTCGATTGTGAGGCGGATGTCCCCTTTGCCGGATTCGTCTTCGAAGAGCGGCCCTAACAATGGAAGAGTGCCAATAATGGCGGAAATTCCATAAGCGAGAGCAATACCGATCAGACCGCCTCCCAGAGTCAACACAAGAGCTTCCAGCAGGAACTGCATGCGGATGTGACCCCGGCGCGCGCCCAGAGCTTTTCGCAGTCCGATCTCGCGAACCCTCTCATTCACCGAAACCAGCATTATGTTCATCACGCCAACACCCCCGATACCGAGAGTGAGGATGCCAACGAACAACAATAATCCCTGAAGACCTATCGTCAGGCCATCGATGATGGGCCGGAACTCCTGCCGCCCAAACATCTGGATGGCACGCTTATCAGTGGGATTGAAGCCCTGACGCTTACCCAAAGCGGAGCGCACCTGCTCCATTGCCGTTGGTTCAAACTGCGGTCCAACGGAACTGAACAGCAGAACGGCTCCGTACCGGGTGTTCCAGAGGTCCCCAGCGGCGCTGTACGGAATAAAGACGGATTCATCGTCGCTGGAAAAGTAGTTGCTGAACTGAATCTTGTTCTGCATCGTGCCAATGACGGTGAACCGGACACCCTGAATCGTAATCGTCTCCCCGACCGCCGGACGGCCGCTGAACAGCTTACGCCGTATGGCATTACCGAGAACCGCTACGCGACGCCTCTCGCTTCCATCCTCAGGCGAAATCCACCGGCCCTCATCCGGCACTTCATTCCGGATCTCGCCGTACTCAGGGCAAACGCCACGAACAGCTGCCGAGGTACTTCTTTCGTTGTAGGTCAACTGTGGACGATTAATCGTTTCCAGGCATGCATATTTAACAAGCGTTCCTTCGGCCTTGATGGCATCGACATCGGCTTGCTCAAAGCGAATCTTCCTCCCTGCCCTCTCGCCGCCTGCCTGCATGCTGGTCTGACCGGGCCAGCAAATCACGGCACTTTTCCCAAAGGCCTCAAATGCGGACACCATCGCCAGCCGGAAGCCGGAGCCATAGGCAATCAGCAGCGTGACGGTCACAATGCCCCACACAATCCCAAGCATCGTGAGAAAACTGCGCGTGGGATTGCTCTTGAGGGCGTCCCAGGCCTGCCTGCATATCTGTAGAAACATCAGCCGCCTGCCTCGTGACGCAATGCCTCAATGGGATCGATAGAAGCGGCGCGGGATGCCGGATACATCGCGGCACCGATCGCGACCACACCGAGAAGCGCTATCGAAAGCAAAGTGTATTCCGGCGCTGGCAAAAGTCCTGCAAAGAACGCGGGCATCTTGTTCCGGTTGACGAGAGCACACAGGCCGAACGCAAAACCCATTCCCAGCCCACCGCTAAGGAACACGATCAGGACCGTCTCGGCAAAGAACTGCAGCAGGATGGAACCCCGGGTTGCCCCGACGGCTTTCCGAACTCCAATTTCACGAGTCCGTTCGCGAACCGCGACCAGCATCACATTCATGACCCCAATGCCGCCAAGGAACAAGGTGACCACCCCGACAGCTCCAAGGAAGTACTTCATGCTGTCGGCCAGTGCGTTGAATCGCTTTACGTTCTCAACTGTGTCCCAGACAGGCACCGCTTCCTTGTCGAGAGGATCGAAGTTATAGATCCTGGCAAGAGCGCGTCGCACCTGAATTTGACACGCCTCATGCAGATCCACTTGTTTCGGCGTGACCAGCATCTGATCGATAGAATCGGAGGGCATGGGAGGCTTGTTGGGAAAGTCGTGAAGCATCGCAGAAAACGGAACAAAAACTTTATTCACGTCCCGGCCGTCATAGCTGGAATCCTGTTCTTTGAACTGCATGATCCCAATCACCAGATAGGGATAGGAACCGATCCGTATAGTCTCACCCAAAGCTTTGTTTCCCGCAAACAACTGCTTCGCCGCATCGCTACCGAGAACCGCGACGCGACGAGTCTCGCGCTGATCGCTCCAGGAGTAGAACCGCCCGTCACCCATCGTGATGCTGCGAATCTCCGCAAAGGGAGGATAGGATCCGCTCACCAAAAGAGAGGCGCTGTTGTAGCTGCTGCGGATGGGCACGTCACCGCGGCCCAGTTCCGGAAGGACGTACTGGCAATCGGTTGCTTCGGCCTTGATGATATCGGGATCCGACGAGCGCCACCAGACTTTGCGACCCGCTCGCGTGCCCCCAACCTGCATGCTGGTGCGACCCGAGAATATGATCATCAGATCTTTGCCCAGATTGTCGCTCTGCTGCTTCTGCCCGACACGCAGTCCTTCGCCGGCAGCCACCATCAGGGTGATGGAAATCACACCCCAGCCGATTCCAAACATAGTGAGGAATGTCCTGAGTTTGTGACCCCACAGGGTGCGAAACGTATCCACAAACAGATCGCGGAGATTCACTTATAGCTCCGGTCTACTGCAGGACAACTTGCTGTCCGTCACGAAGTCCGGATAGCAGTTCGGTTTTCACTCCGTTCGAAATTCCAGTCTTAACGTCAATCTTCTTCTTGCCCTGCTCCGCTGTCGGATCCGGTACTTCGATCCAGGCATTTCGCTTCGCGTCGTAACCAATCGCTGTTTCCGGGACCAGCAGTACACTCTTCTTTTCTTGCAGGATGATCTCCGCATTGGCCGTCATATTGGCTTTGAGTTCTCCTCCTGGATTGCGGATCGAAACCCGGACTTCAAAGGTGGTCACGTTGTCTTTTTCCACGCCCATCGGAGAAATCTGTGTCACTCGTCCGTTGAACGTCCGCTCCTTGAAGGTCTCGACCGTAATGCGCGCCGGCTGCCCGAGGCGGAGATTGC
>JACMLA010000498.1 GCA_014379815.1 Bryobacteraceae bacterium
CTTTTTCAGAACCCCTTCAAGCGGTCACAGAACTAGTGTGCTTGCAGTCCTGACCGCAGCCATGCCTTTGCTGGCTTGCACCCTAACTCCCGTACCAGAACCCGCCAGCTTTCTCTTCGTAGGTGGGGTGTAGCGGCCGTTCTTTCTATTGCGCGCAAGCGTGTCCGCAAATAGTCCTATCCAGGCCGGCAACCAGCGCGCTATCGCTGTTTGCCGGCTGGTTAAGGAAAGTACTACTCCGTAGACAGAGAGCGCGTTCCTGAGTACAATTCAAAGTCATATCATGCGGATACTCATTCTGGTCCTCGGCTTCAGTGCAGCGTTTCCTTTGCTCGCGACCACGGCTTCCCCTGTTCCCGAACCGGCAACCGTCATGCTTGTCGGCGGCGGGGTTGCCGCAGTCATTTTGATTGCTCGTAAAAGACGCCAGAGATAACAGAGGATACTGGTGCATGCAGGAATGGCTCAATCTGGAGCGTGGACTTCACTGGTCGGTGTACGCTGTCGCGTTTCTCGCAATCGGCTTGTGGGAGACTTACCACCCTCTGCGCCCCCTGATTGCGCCTAACGCCAAGCGATGGGCAGTGCACATCGCAATGTCCGGAATCGGTCATTTACTCGCGATCCTTACGCCTGTCAGTGCAGCGGCCGTCGCATTGCTGGCTGCGAAACATAATTCGTTTGGGCTCTCCTCGCAGCACGTAATTCCCTTCCCTCTTCAATTTTTTCTGACGTTTCTAATGCTGGATTTCGTTAGGTGGACACAGCACTTCTTCTTTCACCGCGTCGAATGGCTTTGGCGTATTCATCAGGTGCACCATTCCGATCCTGATTACGACCTGACTACTTCGCTGCGCTTTCATCCCCTGGAAGCATTCCTGACGCAAAGTACTTATCTGGTTGCAATCTTTCTGATTGCCCCACCGCCCCTTGCGACTCTGGCGGTGGAACTGGTGCTACTGGCTCAGAACTTCTTCGGTCATGCCAACACTAGTCTGCCATCAGGGATTGAGAGCAGGCTTCGGCGCTTCCTGGTTACTCCGGACATGCACCGGATTCACCACTCAATTGAGGTGAGGGAGCAGAACAGGAATTTCGGCACGATGTTTCCCTGGTGGGACAGGCTTCTCGGAACGTATCAGGAAACGCCAGCTGCCGGGGCAGCACATATGACAGTGGGCCTGGAAGGCTACTCAGGAGACCGTTGTGTCAGCCTGCTGGAGATGCTAATCCTGCCATTCCGAAAGAGTCAGCACGCATCAGAACCTGCCAGAGCGCTGGCACAAAGCAGTTCCGGCAATTGAACTGTTAAAGAACAGAGTGTCCGGACCAGTTAGTTTGACCTACAAACACAAGTTGGCTGATTTGTTCGATGATTACGATCAGCCTTCGCAGACGTCTACCCCGTTTCTACGTCAGGGAAAGCGCAAGTTATCTCTGCACTTCAACATCTTCGGCGTGCAGAGCGAAATGGACATCCGGTGGCCCGACCAGTTGGTTCTTGGTTACACCCGGACCATGATGGGTTTTCTCTTGTTCACTCCACAGCCCCGGCATATCGGCATGATCGGCCTGGGCGGGGGCTCCCTACAAAAGCATTGTTACCGGTACCTGCCCGACGCACAAATCAGTGTTGCTGAAATCAGCCACGACGTCATCGCTCTGCGAGACCGCTTCTGTATTCCTGACGACGATCACCGGTTCCATGTGTATTGCGAGGATGGGGCAGACTTCGTCGAGAGCTATCAGAATCAATTCGACGTGATGATTGTTGACGGCTTCGACGCGATCGGACAGCCCTCACAGCTTTGCAGTCAGGCCTTTTACGACGCCTGTTCGAAGGCGCTCACGCAAAATGGAATCCTGGTCGTTAACGTGTACGACGGCCGCAACTCGGTATTGATCTCGCGGGTGCGCCAGAGCTTCCAGAACCGTGTAGTTTCCGTAGGCGGGCAGGACAGCAACAATGCCATTGTGTTCGCGTGCAAAGGTAATCTGCTGGGAAAGTCTACCAGAGACCTTAAAATCAGCGCAGAGAGAATAGAGAAAGCTGCTGCTCTCCATGCCAGCTGGGAAACTGGCGAGTAACACGGACTATGGAAGCGGAGCTGGCATGGTTACGATCTCCCGGACTCCGGCAGGTCCGGGCTCAATGCGGATATGGACAACCTGCCGGGTAGCAACATCCAGTGTGTAGAGTCCATGCGTTGTGCCGAAGTAGAGGACATCGCCAACGCGCAGAATGCTAGTCACATAATCCTTGATCGGAAGTTCCAGGACCGATCCGCTTCCTTTGGAGAATTCCAAGACTCCACCACCGAATGGAACTCCTTCAGGTTGCCGCATTAGTCCGATCCAGACCGAATCTCCGTCTTCGAGCAAGGCAGACCCTGACCACGGGACGATGTGGGGAAGGTAGCGTATTTGATACCTGCGACTCGCAATGTCAAAGCTTCCAATCGCCCCTACTCCGGACGTACCTTCGCCATCATAAAACTGGTTTGCAAACCAAACGCGCTCTCCGTCGAACGCAAATGGGCCGATATGATTCTCGAGTTGGGGAGCACCGCCTCGGGTAACACCTTTGCCGGTGCGGTGCTTTTGGTACAGCCCGGGAGTGGGCACCGGCACCGGATAGAACTGCCGTGTTCCTTTCGTGTTCACCAGGTGAATTCCGGAGTGTCCTACGCTCCCCATGGTTCCCTGCTCCACATAAAGCCAGAGCCGGGCGGCAACTCGGGTCATCTTTGCCGATGCCAGTGTTCTTCGATCAACAACGTTTGCCATCGAATCAAGAACCATCTGAGGAATCTCAGGGCTGGGATCAGCCCCGGGTAAAGTCTGAACCCCCGTTTTGGTGATAGACCAGCGCTGACTGGCACTTCTCCGTTTTAACTCAAGGCGGTCGTGACTCGATTCCAAACCAATCTCTGCCACGTTGGCATATTCGCCAGCAAATGCGATGTCCTGACCCCGGCTCCTGGAACTTTCGATCGAGAATCTTCGATACCCGCGTCGCGTCCCGGCTGTGCGTCCGGCTAAGTCATAGGTGTACTTGTAGGTGCCGCGGTAGAGTCCATAGTCGGCAAACCAGTGGACATAAGTCGCGCCCTCCACTGGATTCTCAAGCTCCGGCATACAGCAACCCGGCGCAACGCTGACGTCGAGGGCGAGGTAGACCTGGTTGGTTTTGCCATACACGACGAACACTCCAAACCAGCCTTCCTGTGGCTGTGGCTGCGGCTGCGGAGGTTCATCGGCTCTGACAACCATCATGGAATAAGCACCGTTGATCAGCCGTTTGTCCTCCACAGAGAATCGTGCCAGTTTTCCGTTCTTTCTGAGAAACCAGGACCGTACGCTCAGAAGATTTTCGTGTTGCAGTTGTTCGCGGCGGCGCCAACCCTCAGGCTCGCCACCCTGCAAGGCAAAGAGGAAAGCGAGTAACGATAGAAGAAGGGTGACTCTTCTCATGAAGGCAGCATGACACGCCTCGCCGACCTAAAAGGCGTCGCAATCGCCGACACTACCAGTGACGCGATGAGAATACACGCTAGCTGTCGATCTAGA
>JACMLA010000499.1 GCA_014379815.1 Bryobacteraceae bacterium
CCAGTTCTGCCTCCACCTCCAGTTCTGCCTCCACCTCCAGTTCTGCCTCTACCTCCAGTTCTGCCTCCACCTCTACCTTGGACTTTTTGCTGATTACTAGTCACTTAAGGGGGCTTGACTTTTTCTGCTTGCTGACTTCACACTGGCATAGTCTAACTATGGCAGACGATTTGGGGCGCGAGGAAATTCCGCCTGGCACGTTATACATGCTGATCTTGAGGATGCTTGCCCGGCATGGCGAACTGCACGGGTATGAGATTGCCAATTGCATCCAGCAAGTATCGGACGAGGTTCTGCAGGTGGAAGAGGGCTCCCTGTATCCCGCTCTGCAGCGGATGCTGTTGAAGGGATGGGTGATTGCAACCTGGGGCGTGACAGCAGGCAACAGGCGCGCCCGGTATTACAAATTGACGAGTTTGGGCACGAGGCAACTGCATGCCGAGATCGAGCGGTATCGGCGTGTCAGCCTCGCCATTGGCAAAGTGCTTCATGCAGAGGAGGGGCTTTAGACATGTTCACCGGTGCCTGGTTTGGAGAGTTCTTACGACGTTTACAGTTTCGGCTGAATGGAACGCGCTTTGACCGCGACCTCGCTGAGGAGATGCAGTTGCACATGGATCTCCGGGCTTCGGAGAAGCGAATCGGGGCCACGTCTCCGGAGGACGCCAGAGCAGCCGCGCGACGTCAGTTCGGCAACCCGGTGTCTCTTCAGGAAGCCAGCAGGGAAGCGTGGGGCTGGACCTTCGTCGATACATTGGTCCAGGATCTTCGGTACGGCTGTCGCGCGCTGTCAGATCAGCCCGGGTTCACGGCAACTGCAGTGCTCTCGCTCGCCCTTGGCATAGGTGCGAATACCGCAATATTCGGAGTAATCAATGCCGTGATGCTGCGGTCGCTACCGGTTGAAGACCCGCAGGCGCTGGTCCAGTTACGGCTGGGGACTGGTGGCGATGACGAGGTGAGCACACCAATCTGGGAACAGATTCGGGACAATCAGCAGGCTTTCTCAGGGGTCCTCGCATACTCTCCCGACCGGTTTAACCTGGCAGACTCCGGACAAGTTCAATATGCGCAGGGCATGTGGGTGAGCGGTGATTTTTTTCGGGTACTTGGTGTTCCCGCCCTCGCTGGACGGGCATTTACGCCAGCCGATGATCGTTGGGGCGGTGGAAGCGATGGAGCTGTTGCCGTGATCAGTCATAGTTTTTGGAAAAGCCATTGGAACGGTAATCCGGATGTGATCGGCAAGGTGCTTCGCCTGAACCGGCAGAGCTTCGTGGTTGTGGGAGTCACCCCGCCCTGGTTTACGGGACTGAACGTGGATCGCGGTTTCGACGTGGCTATCCCAATCGGCTGCCAGCCCATTTTTCGGGACGGGAATGAGCAAGTGGACGAGGCCTTTCACTGGTGGCTGAGGGTGGTTGGCCGCCTTGGTCCCGGAAGCACTCTGAAGCTGGCGGAGCAGCAAATGCATGCGATAGGTCCGCAGATTCTGCTCCCCAGCCTGCCCCCAGGCCAGAATGCAAAAGAGAAAGCTGAGTATTTGAATGCCAGGATCTCGCTGCAGCCGGCCGGACTCGGCTTTTCACAAACCAGAGTGCAGTACCGCTTCGCACTGTACACACTGATGTCTATCGTCGGAGCTGTCCTTCTAATCGCGTGCGCCAACATTGCCAACTTGCTTCTGGCGCGGGGCTCGGCGAGGCAGAGAGAGCTTTCGGTTCGCATGGCTATCGGTGCCAGCCGGGGCCGGGTGGTTCGTCAACTGATGACCGAGAGTTTGTTGCTGTCGGGTATGGGAGCTGGCGTTGGGCTGCTGTTTGCGATGTGGGGCAGCCGGGTGCTGCTACAGCTACTGTCTACCGCACGGAATCCGGTGGACATTCCGATCTCGCCGGACATTCGCCTGCTGGCCTTTACTACGCTGGTCGCGGGATTGACGGCGCTTTTGTTTGGTTTGGCTCCCGCTTTGCGCTCCACTCGGTTCGGGCTGAATGCAGTCCTGAAGGAGAACCAGAGGGGCACTGTTTCTGCGACGAGTTTGTTCACCGGCGGGAATCTTTTGGTGGTGGGGCAAATCGCGCTCTCCGTGGTGTTGCTGGCAGGCGCTGGTCTGTTTATTAATACGCTTCGCAACCTGCTTAGCGTGGACACTGGCTTCGACCGCCGGAACGTTCTGCTGATGAACGCCGGGCTGCCGCAGGATACAACTCCCCAGCAAAGGATGCAAACCTACCGGACCACCTTAAGCCGCCTTCAGGAGATCCCGGGAGTGATCTCTGCCGCATCCTCGGTGCTGACACCGATCAGCCCTGAAGGATGGGCACAACCGGTCTACCCTGATGGCGTTACCGGCGAATCTCCCAGGGACACGCTTGCCTTTCTGAACCGGGTATCCACCGGGTACTTTCGCACGATGCGAACACCCCTGATTGCCGGACGCGAGTTCCAGCAGCGGGACACACTGCACGCGCCGCGAGTTGTTCTCATTAATGAGACAACGGCGCGTGATTTTTTCGGTGACGTGAATCCTCTCGGGCGAACCATTGGTATGGATAAGCCAGGAGATGTGGCCAACCCGGGCAAGATGCCGCAGGAGCTGTATCAGGTAATTGGCGTGGTGAAGGACACTAAGTACAACCGAATCGATGAAAAGCCCCGCAGAATCGTTTACCTCGCCGGAGAGCAGGACCCACAACCCGGTTCCAGCTTACGTTTCCTGATGCTTGCCGCGACACCTGCGGAGGCTCTCGTCCCTGCCATTCATGCTGCTCTGTCAGAGGGTGGTCAGAACATTTCTCTGGAGTTCCGGACACTGGAGGCACAGGTGAATGACTCGCTGCTTCAGCCCGGTCTGGTCGCCATACTGTCATCGGTGTTCGGGGCGGTGGCCCTTCTTCTGGCTATGCTGGGCCTGTACGGAATTACGGCGTATTCGGTGACTCGCCGCAAGAACGAAATTGGACTTCGCATTGCTCTGGGTGCACGGCCTCAGGCAGTTGTCTGGCTCATCTTGCGGGATGTGGCCATTCTGCTCGCAGTGGGCTTGGTGGCAGGGTCGGCAGCATCTGTTGCGGCAGGGCGCGTAGTCTCCAGCCTGCTTTATGGGATTCCGCCAAACGCGACCGGGCCGCTGGTTACCGCGGCTCTGATCCTCGCCGTTTCTGCTGCGATCGCGGCCTCGGTACCGGCAGGCCGGGCGGCACGACTTGATCCCATGACAGCGCTGCGGGAAGAGTAGGAAGCGACTCTAGCGGTAGCGATCCTGGCCGGGGGCTCGCGGGAGTTCGAGGGCCCAGGCGTTGGTTTCCCTTAGGACCTGGTCGCCTGACGGGATCCTGCTATCGAGCAGCCTCAGAAGCGCGTTGGCTTTGGCTACGCCGCTGGGCGAGCGGACCGCTTCGGTGAGGGTACCTGCACTTGGCCGTTGCAGCACCAGCGAGGCTCCGGCGAGGTCGAAACGGCCGGGATGCAGGGGCCGGATATCGGCTGCCGATTTTCTGACATAGGCCAGGAGCCATGTCGTCGACTCCGGAGTGCGGAGGTCGCCAAGGGCTTCCACAACCAGCTCCCGGGTACGCCAGTCGAGCCACTCCACAGGATTGCCAGGGAAAGACGCGTCCGCGATATTTGCGAGTTCGGAATGCTGGCTGTCGTGCCATTGAATCAGCAGGGGTACAGAGGAAACACTGCCTAGCTCAGCCAGAGCTTCGACGGCTGTGGCGGCATCGAGCCCGTGGTACATCCAGTCGCGGTGCAGCGTGCGACCCGTTACCTGACGCTCCAGTGCGCGGATGACTTCGGGGTACGGACGCCCCAGCTGACCGAGCCGGCGGGCGGCCCAGGCACGCTCCACCAGGCGTCTTGTGCGGTACTGCTGACGGCCGGCGTCGCCATCGGCATTGAAGCGCTCGGCATCGTCTGCATCGTTCAGGATGTTCACCAGGTCGCTTGTATTGTCTGGATTAATAGCGGAACAAATGTTGTACACCGATTGCATCGGACGGTCTGAAGACCCGGGAGCCCAGTTCGGCTGCCACCATTTCCGCAAATCCGCCGGCAGGGCTACCGGCTCGTACGCGGGTCTGCCCAGCACCATGGCTGCAACTCTTGGATCGTCCACCAGAATTTGTTGACCGGCTTTGTCCAGATCTTCGCGAGTTGCTGCCGGATCCAGATCGCGACCGAAATTGTAGAGACCCGATGCTTTGTATTGCAGCTGCTTTGCTTCCGCACGGGCCCGGAGGCGGGCAGCATTTGCGGTGTTGATGCTGACCACGTGATCCCACATGTCCGCCTGATCCAGAAGTGCTCCGATGGCGTCCTCCAGACCTGGTTCTTTCACGTCGAGGTGGATGAGAGCCGCGCGCCGGCGTAGCAGTTCCAGAACAGCCACGAGCGTAGGTACGTTTGTGCGCCTGTCGGCTGTACCGTAGCGCTGCCGCATACCAAGCGACAGAAGCTCGTAGTACGTCAGGTGATTCATGGGGCCAAAGCCATTGGTGAGGCGCTCGAGGTAGTCGTCATGGAGCATGACGAGCACACCGTCGGCGGTGCGGCGGATGTCAATCTCGTTCCCATCGGCGCCGTAGTCCATGGCCGCTGCATAAGCTTCCAGCGTGTTCTCAGGCGCGAAGGCAAATGCGCCGCGGTGAACGAGGACGGCGGGCCCTTTCCGGCGCTCCGCGACTTTGGCGTGACGGGCTGCACGGGCTTCGTCGCTGTCCGGTTTCAGGACGTCCGTATAACCGAGAAGTGGCTCTTCCTGCCAGCAGCGGGTGTCGCCAAAGGCCGGTACCATCGCAACGGCAAGCAGACTTATCAGGATCAGCGTGCATTTCATGACTTGAGAAAGAGTAGCGTGCGGGAGTTACGTCTTGATTGCAGATTGTAAACAGTCTTGACGGTCGGTCAGGGTTAGTGCATAATCGAATGGTTATACAACTGAGTGGTAATGTACAAAAACAGGAGACATCACTTATGAAGAACACAGGAACATTGAAAGTTACTACACCTACCGACCGCGAAATTGTTATGACGCGAGTCTTTGAAGCGCCTCGCCAGATGGTCTTCGAGGCGTTCAGTAAGCCCGAGATTTTGAAGCGGTGGTTCGGGCCGCGGGGCTGGTCGCTGGTAGTCTGCGACGTGGATCTGAGGATAGGCGGGTCCTTCCGCTTTGTTTTGCGTGGCCCCGACGGGACGGACATGGGTATGCGCGGTGTCTATCGCGAGATTGCGGCTCCCGAGCGCTCTGTCCATATCGAGTCTTTCGATGACTTCCCGGGTGAATCGCAGGTGACCAGCGTTTTTGTGGAGCAGGGAGGCAGGACTACACTCACGGTTACGGTGCTGTACCCCTCGGTGGAAGTCCGCGACGCTGTCATCAAATCCGGCATGGAGCACGGTGCTGCAGAGAGCTACGACCGGCTTGCGGAGTTGCTGGGGCTCCCGGAGGCTGCGCACTCACACGCGTAAGGAAACTGAAACGCTTCAAGAGAAGAACGGACCCCTCGAGCCACTGTTTTCCTGATGAAGGTTGCCAGAGCCAGGGTTTCGATGTGGTCCGTCTTCCTCGTGTTGCTTTCCATTGCTCTGTCTTCGCTGCTTGGGGCGCTTCTGATGGCAGCGCATCTGCCTGCACCAGTCGATCCGTCTGGACTGCCTGCACTTTTGTCGCGTGAGCCTGGCCGATATGGTGGGTGGCAGGCTGTTCACGTCATTGCGGCGGGTTGCAATTGCTCTCTTGCGGTGGCGGACTACCTGGTGAACCGGCGTCCTCTGAAGCACTTGAAAGAAAGAGTCGTGATTGCAGGGTCGGACGAACTGCTGCTAGCGAGGCTGGCAAAATCGTCTTTCTCTGTGACTACCCTGCCAGCGGAAGAAGCTGCAAACCGGTATCATTTGCGGGGTGCACCGTGGCTGATCTTTCTGTCTCCTGACGGCAAGGTCGCCTATGCCGGTGGGTACGCAGCAACCGCGGCTGCGCTGGACGGCTACCAGGATGCTCGAATCTGGGAACAATTACAGGCAGGTTCGTCCGTGCGCGAACTGCCAGCCTTTGGGTGCGTAACCGGCCGGCGGCTGCAACGCGCGATCGATCCGCTCGGCTTGAAGTACGGGAGTTAACTATGAGTACAAGAAGTTTTGAAGAGAACTACCGTGCGGGCGCTAACAAGTTTTGCCTGATTCTTTTGTTGGCTCACATACCTGCCGCGATGGCGGTAGCTGCATGGTTTGGAACGAGTGCGATTAGCGCTCTACTGATGGGACTGGCTTTAATGGCTGGGCCGGTTGTGTTGTTTCTGAGGGACCGCGGTTCCTTATCAACTTCGCTGGCTCTGGGCTCGGTGACCATGGGGATGAGCGGACTCCTGATTCACCTGAGCCACGGCATGATCGAGATGCACTTCCACATCTTTGCGAGCCTTGCGTTCCTGACCATTTTCGGAAGCGTGTGGCCAGTTTTGCTGGCTGCCGGGACGATTGCTGCGCACCATTTGCTGTTCTGGTTTTTTCTTCCCGCGAGCGTGTTCAACTACCAGGCAGGGTTCGGGGTCGTTATGGTCCATGCAGGGTTTGTGATTTTCGAAACGATTCCGGCTTGCTGGATTGCTCGTACTCTCGGCCGGGCAAACGCCGCGCAGGGGATTACCGGGGGACGGTTGAAGGAATCGGCTGAAGATGTCCGATCCGCAGCGGGCAACGTCGGAACGGCCAGTGAGGATCTGTCCCGCCTCACGGCCGATCAGGCCGCCACTCTCGAGGAGACTGCTGCTTCAGGGGAGCAGGTCAGCGCGATGGCTGCGAGGGTTGCCCAGCACTCGCAGGCTGCGTCCTCAAGCATGCTTTCAGTGGAAAAACATATTGCCGAAGCAAACGCAACGCTCCTGAGCCTGAAGGGCAGCATGCAGGACATAGACACGTCGAGCGCCAAGATCGCCAGGATTATCTCCGTTATCGATGGTATTGCGTTCCAGACAAACATTCTGGCTTTGAACGCTGCTGTGGAAGCCGCCCGTGCAGGCGAGGCGGGAGCGGGGTTTGCAGTGGTTGCCAATGAGGTAAGGACTCTAGCGCAGCGCTCAGCAGAAGCTGCTAAAGACACCTCTGCTCTGATTCACGAATCGGTTGGGAACGCCCGGACGGGTGCGACCAGAGTGCAATTAATGGCAGCTACGATTTCCAGCGTCACGGTCGAAGCGACGAGGGTGAAAGGACTGATTGAGCAAGTCCGCGAGGGAGGCGATGAGCAGGTCAGAGGCATTCAGCAGATCTCCACCGCGCTGAACCACCTGCAAAGTCTGACGCAACGCACTGCCTCGGTGGCGGAAGAAAACGCCGCTGCCGGTCAGGTTTTGCAAACCAATGCGGACGACATGTTCGGGGTAGTTACGAGACTGGAGGAGCTGGGAAGCTGAACGCCGGCAGACCTGGCGTCTAAACTCAAGGTTTGTATCGCAGGTCTTGCGCCTGTTATTCTCCGTCGAATAGAAGTTAGTTTTGTTCGATCCTTTTGGTGTCAGGGAGAGTAGCGATGAGAGGCCTCCGGCTCGGCGTTCTGATTTCTGTAGTTTGTCTGGCAGTCACTGCGTTTGCGCAACCCCCTTCGCTGGAAAAGAGAGACGGCTATATCCCGATTTACTGGGATGCTGCGAAGGGCCGTGTGCTGCTGGAGATACCGGCACTGAATCAGGATTTGCTGTACTTTGTCTCGCTGGGCAAAG
This sequence comes from Bryobacteraceae bacterium, assembly GCA_014379815.1. The sequence continues at coordinate 7,725 of JACMLA010000499.1, forward strand.
GACTTGGCTCGGTCGAGCTTGGACTGGACCGGGGTCTTGGCGCAGTATCAGGAGTTGTCCAGTTCCGGCGCACGGGTCCCCGCGTCCAGATGATCCAGCGAAATCTTTCGTACCGGTCGGGATCGGGCGGGCCGGCGCTGCAGCAAGGGATTGAGGAGTCGTTCGCGGACTCCATTCTCGCTGCCATGCCGGTTGAGTTTGAAGCTAATGGACATCCTGTCGTAGATGCCACTTCGCTGCTGATGCGCGATGCGGCGGGCGTTGAGAGTGGCATCCGGAGACGGGGTCAGGGTGACTGCAAACTGGACCCGGCGCGTAGTTCTGTCTACCTTGCGAAGACGAAAGCGTTTCCCCTGAATACCGAAGTTGAAATGGAGGTTACGTTTGCCTGTGCGACTCCCGGCAGGATACTGGCCTCGGTTGCTCCCGATCCCCGTTCGGTGACGATACGGCAGCATCACTCGTTTGTGAAAGCTCCGGACGACGGCTACAGGACGCGCCTGGCGGATGCCCGGGTGACCGCAAGCACTGTCAGCTTCAAGGACTTTTCGAGACCCCACACGGAAGACCCGTCGGTTCGCTGGATCCGCAGATGGCGACTGGAAAAGAAAGATCCATCGGCTGTTCTGAGTGAACCGGTAAAGCCGATTGTTTACTACCTCGATCCGTCGATTCCGGAGTCCGTGCGTACCGCCATGAGGGAAGGCACGCTGTGGTGGAACAAGGCTTTTGAGGCAGCCGGGTATAGAAACGCGATGGAGGTCAGGGATCCGGAGCCGGGAATGGATCCGATGGACAGCCGTTACTCTTACATCCTGTGGGTGAATCGTGATGAACGCGGGTTCTCGGTTGGGGGACAGTTTTCAGACCCGCGGACGGGTGAGATCCTGGTGGCCAAACCAAGAATGGACTCCGCGCGGATACGAACCATCAGCAGTTACTGGCAGAGCTACAAACCGGGCTCGAGCGCGGGTGATTTTGGGGACATCGCGGATTGCGGTGACTTCTTTCTTCCTGAGGTTGTGCAGACCAACTACGGTTCGGACAGCGAGGCATCTATGGTCCAGTTGCGGCAGGCACTGCTGACCGCGCACGAAGTAGGGCACACGCTGGGATTTGGCCACAACTGGATGTCGAGTATCAACGACCGCGCTTCTGTGATGGAGTATCCGTCGCCCCGGCTGAAAGTGACGAAAGAAGGCGGGATCGATCTGACCGAGTCGTATCAGAAAAGCATTGGCATCTGGGACGTGATGACAGTGCGCTACTCCTACACGGACTTCCCGGCGGGCAAAGAAGAGGAAGGCCTCGCGGGTATCGTCAAAGAAATCCGGGCGAAAGGTCTGTTATCGAATCCGCCAACCGATCCACGATACAACCGGTACGACGACCTCGGAGACCCGGCGGAGTACCTGAAGGAGACTCTGGCGCAGCGCAAAATTCTGCTGGCTCGCTATGGTGCCAATGTTCTCAAGCCAGATGAGCCTTATGGCAACCTGCGGGGTGCACGCTTCTGGATGACCTATCTCCACCACCGCTGGGCTATCGATTCGGGGGTCAAGTTTATTGGCGGCATGTATCACGACAACGTGATGAAGGGCGAGAATCTGGCGCCTACCGAGATTGTCCCCGCCGCCCTGCAGCGCAGAGTCCTTGGGCTGCTGATGCAGGCACTGACACCGGCGGAGCTGGCGATTCCTGAGCCTCTTCTCCACAGCCTGACTGTGGCGCCTTACGGGAGCGACATCGAAGATTTCAACGTGTCGACCGGATACGCATTCGACCATCTCTCGGCGGCGCGCACGCTGTCGGCGATGGTGCTTAATCAGCTGCTGGAACCTGCCCGTGCGGCGCGCCTAGTCACGTTTGCGGACCGGCAGGAAGGGGCGTTGCGACTCCACGAAGTGCTGGATGTAGTTTCACGCAACACGTGGGAAGCTTCGGCCGACGCGCTTCCGGCCCAGCGTTCTCTGCGGCGGGTGGTGCAGCGTGTTGCTCTGGATGCTTTCACGATGCTGGCGGTAAGC
>JACMLA010000500.1 GCA_014379815.1 Bryobacteraceae bacterium
AGGGAAGTCCGGATGCCTTGCCGCGCGGAGTGGGCCGCACGCCGCGGGAAGCAATGCCCTGACCCGAGACTGCGGAAGCGCAGCCGAGGAGAGCCATCAAAGTGCGACGCGTCATGGTGGGAGTCGTGCAGTCGACGCCGCGATTCTAGCATCGGTCGTAAGACTCGCTGGAATGCCGTGCCCGAGACCCTTGCTCCCCTTGAGCAGGTCAAAGACCGCCAGATGAATGTGACTTTTGCAACTACCGTCACGGCTCTGGACGACTCCCGGTAGCCGGGTTGCAGGATAAACTGTGATGCGGAATGATGATAACGTTCCGGGTCCCAAAGGAGCTTCATGTGTAGGGTTGTGAACGATCTCACCAGGTCCGAATGGAGCGATAATGCCCACCCAGATGATCAAGGAACCGGAATCATTTGGCTTCTTGGCCCGGCCGGCGAGTACGAACAAATGTTTATGCCCGACGCCACACAGGCGCGTGTGAGGGATATCGCTGAAAGATTGAAGAACCTCACAGAATGGGCTGCCGACGCATATAAATGGGTGCCTCATACCGTCGAGTCAGCCGCTTCAATCATCCAGAAACAGTGTGGTGGACGCTGCGAGACTGACTTAGATTGTGTCGATAGCGCGTGCAGGTGCATTAAGTCGCGATGCAGACGGAAATGACCCGATGACTACCCCAGCTAAGACAGCACTCCCGCTGCTTATAGGCGACCGGGCAATGACCATCATTCTGATGGTTGGATTTTCTGCGTACATCGCGATTACTGTTGGCTTTGCCGCATATGTTCTCTTCGAAAAGTTTTGGCGAGGGGTTAACGGTACGGAAAACATCGTCTTGGCCGCGCTAATCGCTGTGATTGGAACCGGCTTGACCGCGTTGAGCGCGGTGTATGGAGCGAATCGTCAGGTGCTCGCGGCTAAGGAAGTAGAGTTGCTAAGGGTAAAGACAGGCACTGAGTTGGCAGAGATCGGCGCGAAGCTCACGGGTGAAATCGAAACGTTAAAGGCCGACTCAGCGCAAACTCTTGAGCGTTTGAAAATGTACCTGGACGCCGAGAAGATCGCCTATAGAGAGCTTTACGGTGCTGCCGCTACATACTTTTTCGCGTTGCGATCAACCGCCCGCAACACTTGGGACGATGCGCTCCTATCAAGGGCTGAAACTAGTATGGTTGAAGCATCGCGGCACCTGATCTACACCACAGACCACGCACGGAATGTCTGGCTTGCATTCTGGCAAGAGGCCCAGTTTATCTTTCGACAAGGCGTCAACGAGCTGGATGTGCATCGGCGGCCAGCCATTATCGAAACAGAGATGAACAAACAAGTGTCGGACGGCGGTGTTAGATCGAATTTTCGTGATAGATATGCCGATCTGGAGCAGACCATTAGAGAGGCCATCCAATCAGAAGTGGGCGCGCGATTTAGGCCAAAATGAAAATGGATGTCGAGCCCATTTGTTTCTCCTTTGTTCTCGCAGGAGTGGCCACGTTGCGCATGGAGGAACGCGCCAAACAACAGCCGCCCAGATCACCAGCGGTGTGCGCATCGCCTGGAGACTCAGTGTCAGGGCTTGCGCTTGACATAACTCGAGGCCGCTTCGCCGTACGCGCGGTTCAGGTTATCCTCAAGATCGTATCGGTCAAGATAGCTGGCCAGCCGCGGAAGGTCGCGCGGATCCCCGATCCAGGTCAGGCAGATCAGGGCTTGTTGTGGGACTTTTCCTTGCTCCACCATACGCCATAACACGCGGCGAGACCTCTCGGTCTTAACATGACCAAGGTATAGAGCGAGCCGCTCAAGGACCTCAGGCGAGGTCTGTTTTGCAATGGATTGGGAGAGCTCTGCAACATGCGCGTCCATCTTTGCCACAGTTGTCCGGCTATTCCTGACAGTGTCGGTGAGCTTCAGAAACGCCATCGATTGGAGGACTCCGGCAAGGACCAGAGTTGATTTCGATCGCAGGTGCCCTGAAACGTAACCGAAAAGCTTATCGGATTGCGGCTCAAACAGATTCCGCCTCCAGCTCAGGAAGTATGCGAGTTCAGGGGTCGGCCCGCGCCTCTTCAGCACATCAGGCATCCATCGCACGATTTCTTTGTCCTCAAAGAAATACAGCGCGTAGAGCACGTAGTTCCGAACCATTTCGTTGGCATGATAAAGCTGCGGTTCCAACATCGCCAGCGTCCTACGGTCTGGTTGCGCCAAGAGGGCCGGCAGGTACTCCGTCAGCAAATCCACGCTGTCAGTCGGAGCCGTGCGTTGAAGTTCCTGAAGCCAGGCGAGGCGATGCGCTTCCGGATATGGTTCCACCTGTAGACTCAGCCAGTCTGAGCGGACCAGAGCGACTCCGCCAAAATCGTAACCGGTGTATCTGACCTGGTACTGTCCCGGATCAGTGAACCGGAATAGCAGGTGTAGGGGTAGCCTTCCGATTGTCCGGGGTTCATACGGCAGGCCGAGCAAAGTACCGCCTCCGATGGTGCCGAGCGATACTGGACCGCTGCCTCCCTTCGGAACTGTATCTGTGGTTGTGAGTTTCGGAAGGCTGGCGTTCTCGCGTCGAACTTCGAAATCGTGGCCGCCGAGGTCGGCCGGATCCACCGTAATGGGGTACCTAACCATACTTTGATGGGTTGCCGGCAAGTTAACGGCGATCCAAATCGGCATGTGCACGTGGGCACGACCGAGCAGCGATATGTGAGCCCGTTCCACACCTCGCTTCACAGGCTCGACGCTACGTTGTGGCAACACCGGGACTGCCGGGCTGGAACGTCCCTGATACCTGACCACGAATTGCAGCGTCTGTTCACTCGACGCACCTGCCGGAAGTCTGAGGTTGATCTGACGTTCCTGAACATACAGCAGCCCTGCCCGGTCCCCATCAACCGTCACAACCGTGCCACAGAGTTCCTGAGCTTCGGCCGTAACGCTCGGATCTGGCGAACAGCCAAGGTCAGGACCGAGATTTCGCCCGTAGATCGTCACCAGCATTCCAGCCTGCATCGCTCGTGTATCGTTCGGGCTTGCGGGCACCACAGAAGACGGCGTCAGAGAGGGCGGTGGCAACTCGGCGGCCACAAGCTGAAGCAGTGCCATCCAGAGCACTGGGGGAACATGCATTAACTACTTGGACTCCACCGGGAGCAAGCATGGACCACCACCTCGAGATGCGTGTTATTCTCTGGTTAACTTAAAGCCTTCAGCTATGCCCAAGCTTGTCTATAAAACACGCAGCGGCATCCGGGTCAGCCGTACCGATTCCCGTGTTCCTTACGAACAAGGGCTCGAATCGCTGTTGCGCGAACTCGACCAGCACCGGGGATTCTATCTGTCTTCCGGGTATGA
>JACMLA010000064.1 GCA_014379815.1 Bryobacteraceae bacterium
TGGCATCATCGGCCGGGCAGACATTGCACTTGACACCTTCCCGTACGCAGGGCAGACAACGACGTGCGAGTGCCTGTGGATGGGGGTGCCTGTTGTCACGGTTGCCGGCAGTAGTCATGTGTCGCGAGTTGGCGCCGGAATTCTGACACGCGCCGGTCTCGCGGAGCTCTGTGCAGAGGGCGTCGGGGAATACGAAAGCATTGCGGTGGACCTTGCTGGGCGCGTGGCCGATCTTTGCCGGTTGCGTAAGGATCTGCGCTCGCGTTTACGGCAATCTTCAGTGGTGAGTGGCAGCAGTGTCAGGGAGCTGGAAGGCTGCTACCGAGCCATTTGGCGGCGATGGTGTGAATCAAAACAGGAAGAGAGGAAATGAAAATGAACAACGCACAATATGACGAATTCAAATTGCCGCTGCTGCCATACGGCGAGATGACTGATGGCTTGCAGGGTCATCTGACAAATTTTCCGGAGGTACCGCCGGACTTTGATTTCGGGGCGTATGCCGATGAGGCTGCGCGTTTAGCCTCATGGCTAAAGTGGCGCAGCGAAACCATCGGGTTGATAGCGCACAATCTGTGGCCGACGTGGATCCCTCAGTCTGAAGATTGGCAGGGCGCAAGCAAAGACAAGATGACCGCACTCACGAAGACGGATATTCACCTGACGATCAAACTGTGGCATTCGATGTTGAAGGTGAAACCTGTGACGCCCTCGCCATCGGCGGATTGCCCCCAGCACATCAAGTTTTACCGGCAGGAAGATGATGGCGATTGGTTCGAATTTTACACTCACTATGACACTGTTCTCGATCCGAAAATTCTTCACCTTCTGCGCGAGGTCTATGACACCCGCGCCTTCGACAAGTGCAGCTCAGCGCATCTTCAATTCAAGGTACCTTTCCAACGGCCGCGTCCCTTTCATGCGGCTTTCCTGGTCAAGATATCAGGCTTGAGGCCGCTTCGGGCGATCAGCAGCGGCAGCCCGTCATTGTGCAGTGGTCATGCTCTGCAGGCTTTACTCGGCATAGGCGCCATGGTTGAGCACGTGGTTCTCAATAAAATCGATATCCATCCCTCGTCGCACCTCGCGCTCCGTCAGCTCGCGGTCGACATTGGCGACCGGCGCGTGTTCGCTGGTGTTCACTACCCATCCGACAACATCGCGTCCTGGATTATCGCGATGCGGCTGGCGAATCGTGTGTTTCGCACCGAAAAAGTGAAGCAATGGCTGTGGACTGCGATTTTGAAACAAAGTAAGGTGTACGATACCGTCCAGGCAGATGACGTTTATAAGCCGGCACTCTCTGTACTGAAAGATTCGGTTGCTGGTGTTGTGCCTCTCGAAGAGTAGTCAGTTGAATGTATTGATGACGTCGTTCGAGTACCCGCCCTTCTCACACCAGAGTGGGCTCGGCACTCATACGCGCTGTCTGGCCCAGGAGCTTGCCCGGCTCGGCCACACCGTGGTCGTTGTTTCCACACACTATGGGAGCGAACGCGTGGTGGCCAGCGGGCCGGTCATTGTGGTGCTTTACGACAGACGGGATTACAATTCTTTCGAAAAGTCCTTCCCGGAGTTCCTGCAGGATCTGAACGCCGCGGTCGCGGATAGGGCGCCGAAGATTCTGCGGGAACTAAGATTCGTCCCTGATGTTGTACACAGCCAGGCCTGCCATATGATCACGGCGGCACAAGCGATGAGCCACTGCTGGGGATGTCCGCTGATTGGCGGGGTCCACATCAGTCACAAGCACATGTCACGGTTGTTGGGGAATGAGTTTGACTCCGAAATCGAGGCCTTTGAAAGAACGCTTTGCGAGGCTCCCGATCAACTGATCGCCGTGAGCGCAGGATTGAAAGCAGTTATCTGCCAGGACTATGGTTTGGCTCCGGCTGCGGTCAGGGTAGTGCACAACGGAGTGAACACGCGCGCGCAGTCATTCAGGCGATGGCCGCGGAGGGCGCTTCGCGCAAGATTTGTTCCTGGCGCGGATCTCGTGGCTTTTATCGGAGGCATGAGTATCGCCAAAGGGCTGCCGTCTGTTCTCGCGTCCGCGGGCGTGATTTCTCAATCCGCTCGCAAGGTTCAATACGTGCTGGCAGGATCGATGTCTCATTCCGATCGTAAGATCTATGAAAACACCCTTGCGTCCGACCTGCGACTGCGTTCTTCAGTTCGCTGGATACGTAATTTGCGACATACAAGCGCAATGAAGCTGGCTGGCCTTGCGGATGTGGTCGTCGTTCCCTCGGCGTTCGAAGCTTGTCCATATGTCGCACTCGAAGCCATGGTGCAAGGCACGCCCGTCATTGCCTCAAACACCGGAGGCATGCCCGAAATTATCGAGGACGGCGTCTCAGGATTTCTGGTCCCCCTGGTTTCGGGAGTGCCTCCGGCGGTAGACCTTGCTTTATTTATCGACCGACAGGAGACGCTTCTAAGTGACCCTGTACGAGCTCAGGCTATCGGTCGCCGTGGTCGGCGGCGGGTGATGCAGGAGTTTGACCAGGAACTGATGGCCCGGCGTACCGCGCAGTGTTATGAAGCCGCGCTCGGTTTGGGGGTAGGGGTCTGACCTGATTGTTTATTCCTTCTTCTTCGCGGCGTTGAACGATCGCTCTACCGTATCGTGAACGTCGGTCGAAACGGCGTGGTCACGCCATAGCCAGCGCATCATCTCAGGCGTTACCGTTTGCAGCATCTTCTGGCCGTGCCGCTGAATGCCCCAGGAGTAATTGAGGTCGTAGCCTTTCTCGGTAAGAGCCTGCTGCATTCGAACATTCTGGAAGAACCAATCGCGAGTCTGATCGTAAGTCCCATCCGCTCTCAGCGCCCGGTTGTCGTTCCGGCCATCGACCAGGAAGATACGAATCGGTTTTTTCTCGCTCTTCCGAATGATGTCCGGGTAGGCGTGTCCGCCACGGATATTGGTGAAGCTCCCGACGTTACTGAGCACTTTCCGGAAGTGATTTGGGCGTTCCCAGGCGACCGTGAATGCGGCAATTGCGCCAGAGCTCGACCCGCCAATGCCATGACGCTCGGGGTCTTTAGAGATGTTGTAGTCCTTGTAAAGCACTGGCATCAATTCGTCGACGATCACGCGGGCGTACTTGTCGTCGAGCGTGTTGTATTCAGTGGGGCGATTGGTGTCCCGGTCGCCCCAGTTCTGCGGAGTTGGTTCCGGCTGATCGGGCCGCCGCCCCGGATTGATGAAAACTCCGATCATTACGGGAATTTCCCGCCTGTAGATCAAATTATCCATGACTACCTGGGCCCGTACATCGCCTTGCGGCGCCATGAACGCCTGGCCGTCGTTGTAGATCATCAGGCTGGCAGGGGACGCCGGGTCATATTGCGCAGGCACATAGACCCAGTACGTATGCTGCGTGCCCGGATAGGCTTCGCTCGGAAGCGTGAAAGGTCCCTTGATTTCGCCTGTCGGAACTCCCTCCTGCGGAATCGCATCGGGCGCCAGTTTGTAATAGAGGTCAGTGTTGGGCGTCTGCGCCATGGCAGGCCGCTGGTCTCGTTGCACAGGCGGAGCCGGCGTCTGTGCGTACATTGCAATGGTGAGCAAGAGCGTTGCTGTGAGAATACGTTTCATAAAGCTGGCGGCCAACATATCACGATCTTCAACGTGGCTTCTCAGCGACGATACGGACGATTCGGATCGGGCCTTTTCCCCAATCCGGAAGGTCTGTCACTTCTTCGTGCCTGAGGATACGGAATCCTTTGAAGATTCTCAGCAACTCGTTTGATTCGTACTCAAACGGTGCTCCGGACGCGGACTTATGGCCAGCCTCGACTACCACCATGCCGCCCGGCTTCAGTGCGTTGCGGATTCGATGAACACTCCGCTTCTCCATCGCATAAATAGCGACGATGAGGTCCCAGCGACTCTGACCAAAGTCGAAATCTTCGTCGGACGAGAGAACTGTCTTAATTTTCACTCCGCCTGATTCTGCCAGCTGTCGCGCTTTTGCGAGACCGGCCTCTGCCACATCGAAGCCTGTCACCTGCCAACCTTGCATCGCCAGAAAGATTGAGTTTCGACCTTGTCCCATCGCGACGTCCAGTGCTTCCCCTGCCGGACGATCTTTCACAGCACTGACCAGCAATTTGTTGGGCTTTGTATTGAACCGCGGGGAGTCGGCGTAAATCTTGTCATACAACTCGGCCTCGCCGTAGGAATCTATCGAGCGAAGAGTTCGGTCGACGGCACCTTCGCGGAGGCCGTCCGATTCGAGCTTCTTTCGGTACTTCGATACCGCCTGATCCCAATCGAGCGCAGTGTTTATGGCTGCTTTTCTCCAGTTAACA
>JACMLA010000501.1 GCA_014379815.1 Bryobacteraceae bacterium
GACGGTTCCCCAACGAGCAGGACAGGAACCAGTTTCCGGAAATGCAGCGGACGTTTTTCTTCTCGGGGAAAGTAATGATGGACGACGGCACGCCGCCGCCGGAGCCGGTTCAGATTGAGCGGGTTTGCAACGGCGTCGCGCGTCCCGAACAATGGACCGATTCGAAGGGTCGCTTTAGTTTCCAGCTTGGCCAGAACAACGCGATGCTTGCGGATGCCAGCACCAGTGCCGGTGACGGCATCTTTGGAGGAGGAGCCGGTGGGTTTCCGGGACGTGGTGGGATGGGTGGAGCAGGTGGTGGCCGGCAGATTACCGAACGGGACCTGATCGGCTGTGAGCTTCGGGCTTCCCTGCCGGGCTTTCGGTCCGATGTGCACTCTCTAGCTGGCAGAAGGCAGCTGGACAGTCCCGACATTGGAACTCTGGTGCTGCACCGCATTGCCAAAGTAGACGGATTCACTTTCAGCGCAACCAGCGCGTATGCGCCGAAGGATGCGCGAAAGGCCTTTGAGAAGGGCCGCGACCTCAGTAAGAAGCGCAAGCTGGAACCTGCGGAAAAAGAGCTACAGAAGGCAGTCGCGGAGTATCCGAAGTACGCCGCTGCCTGGTATGAACTTGGTGTGATCTATCAGCAGCAGTCGAAGCTGGATGAAGCGCGTAAGGCGTATGAGGCTTCGATTCAGGCAGACGAGAAGTTCATCACACCTCACGCTCAATTGGCGAGGATCACTGCCGGTCAGGCAAAGTGGGAAGAGTCATTAACTCACAGCAACCGCGTCATTCGGCTCAATCCCTTCTTCTCGCCAGAAATTTACTTCCTGAATGCGGCAGCAAACCTGAATCTCAACAAGCTGGACGACGCTGAGGAGAACGCGAAAGAAGCGATCAAGATGGACCCGACTCAGCGCAATCCCCGGGCCATTGCGCTGCTGGGGTTGATTCTGGCGCAGAAAGGCGACTTGCGACCCGCGGCAGAAAACTTGAAGGCCTACCTGACTGCCGCACCCACCGCCCCGGATGCCGAGAGGGTACGAGGTCAGCTGGCTGAAATTGAGAAACAGATCTCGGTCACTGGTACTAAGGCTGGTGCAGAGAATCGCTAGATCTTGAGCTCGGCAGAATGACGTTGATGGCAAGAACCTACCATGGCGCTGAACATCAAGAATGTTGAGGTGGAAAGACTGGCAGAGGAAGTCGCCGGCTTAGCCAGGGAGACCCCAACAGAAGCTATCCGGCGCGCTCTGGTGGAGCGCCGCGATCGGCTTGAAGCGCAAGCTGGTAAGCCGGGCGATCGCAAAGGCCTGCGAGAGTATCTCGAGCAGAATGTATGGCCACTAGTGCCGGCCGGCGAATTGGGGAGGACACTGAGTCGCGAAGAGGAAGACCAAATCCTGGGCTATGGACCCCAGGGCTTCTGAACGATGGTCCTGGATAGCTCAGCTATTGTCGCCATCTACTTGCGGGAGGCCGCTCACGAACAGCTGATTGAGAAGATTGATGCAGCTGACATTATTGTGGTCGGCGTTCCTACTATTCTCGAAACTACGATGGTTTTAAGCTCACGTCTGGGTCTGGATCCCCGTGCAACATTATTTGCATTTTTGCGCCGTGTTAGAGGCGACATGGTGCCCTTCAATCAGGAACATCTGGACGCCGCAGTGACCGCCTTTTTTCGGTTCGGGCGTGGACGACATCCCGCCGCGTTAAACTTTGGAGACTGCATGTCGTACGCGGTCGCTTCCGTCTCTCGTTTGCCGCTGCTGTTTACAGGCGAAGATTTCAGTCAGACAGATGTCCTGCAGGCATGATCGTGACGCGCTTCCGGTAAGCGTTTTCAGCGAACTACTGCTTTAGCGACGCTCTGGTTATCGTACTCATCAGTCACACGAACAGCGATGGTGCTCTCCGTTGCTCCCGGGCTTTCCAGACTTAGCTGATACTCCAGCTGTTGCGCGTCAGAGAGGCCGGAGCGTGAGTCGACTACCGTCCACTCGGCCCCGTTTACGGAGTACTCCGCTTTGCTAATCAGGCTCCGTTCATCACGCGCCTGCCATTTCAGAGTGAGCGTTGATCCGGATCGGACTCCCGTGAGATTCGAGATTGCCGGAGGGGTATTGTCGATCGTGAACCGGTCGCTATCGAGGCTACGGGACAACGCCTGATCCGCGGGATTGTCAGGAGCATCCGACGCAGTGATCCGCAGCAGGTAGTCGCCGTCAGGATACGAAGCCGAGTCGAAGCTGAAGTACTTTTCCCTGATCTTGTCGCGAAGTAGCTTCCACTCTGTTTCGCCGACGCCTCGCATCTCGACTTTCGAGGTTGTCTCGTCGCCATTTGGGTCAGTAATCCCCCAGCGAGCGCCCGTGTAGCCCTTGGCGTAGTTCATGTTGCCGGACGTTGTGGTGTCGATGATAAGTGGCGAAGTCGCGGGACGCTTTGTGCCAAGCGGCGGCAAATTGAGAGTTGTAGAAGGCGTCACTGTCAGCGTGGAAGGCGGATTAAAGCGGTAGTTTGCCGGAGTGATTTCAATCTCGGAAATCAGCGGTGCCACGTTACGGGATTTGTAGGCTATCTCGATTTGGCGGACCTGGGGAGTGGTCTTCGCGCCAGTTCCCGTCAGCGTGGTCCGGTACTGCAGAAAACGGGCGGCCGGTGACGTAGAGCGCCCGCTTGCATCGAGAGGGGCCCACCCACTCCAGTTTTTCTGTGCGCGATCGAGATTCCCGCTGCGTGTCTCCAGACGGGTCTGTCCGCCGTGCAGATCCGCTTTGGCGAAAGCCCTCCCCCACTGCGCAAAGGATCCGGCATCGAGCGCCTCACTTTCATAGGTTCCGCTGGCAGCCATGGCGGGACCAATCGCGTACACCTTTCCCACATTCCCCGTAGCTGCGTACAGCCGATCTCCGGGACCAGTCGCCAGTGCCGTGATCTGCGTAGGATCGGCATTGACCAGTAGCGTCGAGAGAAGTTCCGAGTCGATCCGATAGATGTTGCCTTTGTTGCCTGTGCCCAGGATGGCTCGCGCCTCGGAGTCGAACGCAATTGCATACACAACATCAGTGGCGTTGGTCCAGACTCTTTGGGGGTAGCCGTCCTTGCTGATTCGATAGACGTCCGAACCTCCTGAGATCGCAGGCTGATTGAACGGGAACGGCGAAGGCGCAGGTGTAATCGTGACCGGGGATGGTCTCGGCTGTGGAGCAGCAGACGCTGTCGCCGGCGGTGGCGCAGGTGCGGGAAGCAGAATGCCCGGAGCGGGCGAGGCTCCCGTGCGAACTCCGCTAGCTGCGGCGTACACGGACCCGTCCGCGGCAACAGAAACGGAAGTCACTTCCCGCTTAGCAGCCTGGTATAAAACGAAGCCATCTCCCGCTGCACTCACTCGCAAAATAAGACCGCCTGGTTCGGTCCCGACAATCAGGTTGTCCTGTGCATCCACCGCGAGCGAGCGCGCATGCGTCTCCTCAGTTCGGAAGAA
>JACMLA010000065.1 GCA_014379815.1 Bryobacteraceae bacterium
ATTGTCTGGTAAACAATGCGGGCGTGCAGACCTGGAAGGCGCTGCTGGACCTGGAAGAGTCCGAATGGGATCGGGTGATCGACACAAATCTGAAAGGAACCTTTCTATGCACCCAGCGTGCTGCACGGAGGATGAAAGATACTGGCGGAGGTTCGGTAGCCAATATCGGCTCGGGCTGCAATAAGGTAGCGTTTCCTCATCTTGTCGACTACACAGCAAGCAAGGGAGGAATCGAACAGTTCACTAAGGTAGCTGCCGTCGAGCTGGGAAAGTACAAAATCCGAGTTAATTGTGTCGCGCCCGGTGCAGTCGAAATTGAACGTACGAAACAGGAATCTGGCGACTACGCCGCCACGTGGGCGAAAGAGACGCCAATGGGTCGTGTTGGCTATCCTGCGGACGTAGCGCATGCAGTTGTGTTCCTTGCCAGCGATCAGGCGGAGTTCATCAGCGGCCAGACACTCTGGGTTGACGGAGGTTTGTTTGCCCGCCCGGTGTGGCCCTACGGTCTGGATTAGTCGAGCGCCCGGATTCCGTGAGTTCGCTTTTGTGTCGCGTTCCGTACTACGGCGGATTTCCGCAGCTTGTCCAGTTCCCGGCGTGCGATAGCAGCCCATGAGCTGCCTGGGTCGAGTCGCAAATAAGTCTTCCAGTGCCGGACTGCTTCCATAGACTGGCCGCCGCCCTGATAGAGGAGCGCCAGATTATAGTGCGCGTCAGAATACTTTGGGCTGAGCGTAACTGCCCGCTTATAGTGCTCAAGAGCCTGGTCGTAGTCCCCGCGCTCGTCAAACAGATTTCCGATGTTGAAGTGCGCCAGAGCGTATCCCGGATCGGCCTCCAGAGCTTTACGGTAAGAAGTCTCAGCGCGCGAGAGTTGTCGTTTGTGGAAGCAGATCGTACCCAGGTTGACCCACGCACCGGCTGAGCCAGGATCGAGCTTGACTGCATTTTCATATGCGACGACAGCCTCGTCGATGGCACCGGCGCGCTCCAGATTCAGGCCCTTCTGAAACCACACTTCTGCGTCATCGCGCCGACTGCGCTCGTCATGTTTCTTCTCACGGGCACCCGGGAACGACAGCAGCCGGCGCAGTTCTGTGCTGTCAAAGTTGAACAACAACTGCCCGGATACCGGTTCCATATGCTGACCTGCGACTTCGACCCGCATGCGTTTGCCGTCCGCAATCACGCGAAGTTCCCGCAGAGGGTCACCAATATCGCGCAGCCGAAGCCTCAGAGCAGCCAGCGCCAGGCGGATCCTCGCCGGGGAAATGCGGTCGACGTGTAGTTTTTGCAAGGTGCGAAGAGCGATCAAATCCGGAAGCGAGAATGCTTCCGAGGCCCGAATCAGATCGTGGCGTTCCCATTGACGAAGTTGGCGCTCTGTAAGCGACAGCAAACGGCGCACTTCATCACGGGAGTAAGTGGCCTTCAACGCAGTCTCTGCCACCGGTTGAATTTTAGCACTGCCGAACGAAGCGGAGGCTTATTTTTCTTTGGTTCGGTGCCGGACGCCCCACAGCGTCATCACCGTCTACAACGGCCGATCCGACTTCACCGGAATCAGCCCTTGCAGTCGCGGATCCCGAAACCACAGCCCGCCCCACAGCAGCATTCCGAGAAGTGCTGGCATTACGTAGGGATCGCCTATACGCATATGGGTCGCAATCGCACCGCCCAGATACCCTGTTAGCAAGATCGCTCCCAGCACCGATGTTCGCGGAGTCAGATAGATCGCAGTGCAGGTGAGTTCCAGGACGCCAAGTGTCACAGCCAGGCTGGCCGGCCATCCCAGTTTGCTGAAGCCTTCTTCGAGACCCGGTGCACTCGCCAGCTTAAACATCGCGCTGGCGAACAGCATCAGGACCGGCACCGCGCTCATAATTCGACCGGTCCAAAGCCTTTTTTTCGAAACATGAGCTGTCGTAGCAGTCAGTTGCATGTCGGAATTCCTCCTGTTTCAATGCAGCAGTAAAACGTTAACTGTACATGAATCTAGAGGCGAGCTCCAACTGTAGCCGATGGTACCCAAACGTCAGTTGCGGCAGTCTCTCGCACATAGTCCGAGAAGTCCTTCGGTTGTCTTCCGAGGGCTCGCTGGACACCGTCTGTCAGACTGGCGTTGCGGCCATCCAGAACTGAGGCAAACAAAGCCACGAGGGGAGTCGCGAAGTCTGCAGGGACGCCGTGCTCAAGGAGTGCGGCCAGGTACTGGTCGAGGGAAACTGGTAAATACCGGATCTCGCGGCCCGTCGCCTTAGCGATTTCCTGCACCGCCTCCGCAAATGTCAAAAGCCGCGGCCCTGTTACCTCGTAGATCTTTCCCGCGTGCCTGCCGTCTGTAAGGGCTGCGGTCGCTGTATCTGCGATGTCATCGGTATCAATAAACGGCTCCTGGACGTTCCCTGCGGGGAACGCGAACTCACCCGTCAACAAGGGCTCCAAAAGAGAACCCTCGCTAAAATTCTGGCAAAAGAAGCTTGCCCGTACGATGGTCCACTCCACCCCGGAATCCTGCACGGCTTTTTCGCTAAGTAAGGCACCTTCCTCACCCCGCCCGGACAGCAGCACGATCCGTTGGACACCGCTCTCTACCGCAAGTTTGGTGAAGGAGTTCACGTTCTCGGCTGCTCCTGGGAATGCCAGGTCAGGCTGGTAGGTGACGTACACCGATTCTGTGTCTTGCAGAGCCAGTGGCCAGGTACCAGGGTCTTCCCAATCGAAAGCAGGCTGAGCGGAGCGTGAACCGATCCGGGTCGCAATACCCCGGTGCGCAAGCCGCTCGGCTACTTTTCGGCCCGTTTTACCGCTACCTCCAAGGACAAGCGTGATCTTGTTGCTACTCTGCATAAGGTGCTGGTTCTCCTCGTTGAGATGTATGGTTTAGGATTCCAATGTCGGTTATTTTGGCGGGATGTTCAATGCCTGTTCGTCGCTGAGTCTTGCTGATTCGTCCACCAGCCACCCACTTAGTGGAGCAAACAGCAAGGTCGCGCAATCGGAATATGTATAATCGACGCGGCCATAATGCCGCAATCGAAAACCAAATTGTCCAACCTGCCTGACGAGCCAAGTGACTGGGATGTAGTTGCCGCCAACGGTGAATTCAAAGCCTTGCTGGCCGCCAGGGCGCGCTTTGTCGTCCCCGCCACGATCTTCTTCGTAGCCTACTATTTCCTGCTTCCCATTCTGGTCGGCTATGCACCGGGGTTGATGGCTACACCTGTGTTTGGTCCGGTGAACATCGCGTACCTTTTTGCGCTTTCGCAGTTCTTTGTGGCGTGGTTTATTGCGTGGCTGTACGTCCGCGCGGCAAACCGGTTCGATCAGATGGGGAGAAACGTCTTACAGCAACTCGAGGAGCACAAGGCGAAGAGGTCTCGTCGGTGATGTCGACTCCGTTGTTGATGTTCCTTGCTTTCATCGCCGTCACTCTCGTAATCACCTGGTGGGCTGCCAGGCGATCGTCAGGGGCCAATGCTTACTTCGCTGCGGGGCGAAGCATAACCGGATGGCAAAACGGCATTGCGGTGGCCGGAGACTACATGAGTGCCGCGTCGTTCCTTGGTATTGCAGGGATCATCGCGTTCCAGGGCTACGACGGTTTCCTGTATTCGGTAGGGTGGCTGGTTGCATACCTGACGGTTCTCTTAGTGGTGGCTGAACCTCTGCGCAACGTCGGAAAATATACGATGGCCGATGTCCTTGCCTATCGCCTTCGGCCCCGGCCGGTCCGTGCCATGGCATCTCTGAGCACGCTCACGGTAACCACGTTCTACATGATTGCCCAAATGGTGGGCGCTGGCACGCTCGTGACGCTGCTCCTGAAAGATTCCGGCATCTCGTTCAATGTCGCCGTCATTGGAGTTGGCGTTCTTATGGTGGCTTATGTGGTTATCGGCGGCATGCTCGCTACTACCTGGGTTCAGATCGTGAAAGCGATCTTGCTGATGGGCGGCACCATCCTGCTCAGCATACTGGTGATGGCGCATTTCGATTTCAGTTTTGCTCAGTTCTTCGATGCGATTGCACATGTGAGGGACGGCGACAAGGTCGTCAACTTTCTGCAGCCCGGACTTCGGTACAAGCCACCCTATGGTGCTCTCGATCTGATCTCGCTTGGGTTAGCTCTCATCTTTGGCACCGCCGGGCTGCCTCACATTCTGGTGCGTTTCTACACCGTACCGGATGCCAGAACCGCTCGTATCAGTGTGGTGTGGGCTATGGTGATTATCGGCACGTTCTACATCATGACTACCTTTCTGGGGTTTGGGGCCGCTACCATCGTCGGCAAAGATTTCATCCAGCAGAATGGCGGAACTAACATGAGCGCACCTCTTTTGGCACAGGCGCTTGGCGGAGACGTCTTCTTTGCCTTTATCTCCGCAATTGCATTCGCCACGATTCTGGCGGTGGTTGCGGGCTTAACGATCAGTGCTTCCACGTCCTTTGCGCACGATCTCTACACGAATGTGCTGCACCACGGCCAGCTCACCGACCCTCAGCAAGAGGTCAGGGTGGCACGCATCACGGCTTTTGTA
>JACMLA010000502.1 GCA_014379815.1 Bryobacteraceae bacterium
GATCTGGATCAGGATGACCTTCTCGCGAATACGCCGGATCTCGTCCGACTCTCCGGTCACCATGCGCCAGGCGAGATCGGGGGAGTGCTGCGCTGGCGCTACTTCGGTAGAGTGCAGACCCGAGTCGATCCAAACGAAAGCCTTACCTTCCTTCGCCAGCTTCTGCGCGCTTTCTGCGTCCGCCACTTCACCTAGGGCGAGCCGCCGGTTTATGTCCTTAAACCTCTGCAAATCGCGAAGATTTTCCGGCGATGACAGGAACGCCATGTATGAGGGTCTGCCCTCCGATGTCTTGCCGTACTCGACCAGCCGAATCCGGTCGCTTGACGCTGCAAGCTTCTGGAAGTACCCGATGATCTCGTTATAGGAAGCCAGTTTGTAGTCCGTTCCAGGCTCATATCCGAGATGATCTTTGGGCGTAGGGACAGACGCCGGGGCCAGGGCGCAGAAAATACAGGTGAGGGCAAGACGGCTCGCACGCTGAAGCATGATTGACACAGGATACTCCGCAGGACACGGATAATGAAAGGATGTCCGTAAGACACGAAGCGAAATTCCGGGTCGGTGTTACACAGTTTGCCTGCTCGACCGACACAAACGCCAATCTGGAAAAGGCAGTGGAGATGGTGCACCGTGCGGCCAAAGAGGGAGCTCAGGTAGTCTGTCTTCCTGAGTTGTTCCGGTCGCAATACTTCTGCCGCGAGGAGGACGCCAGCCTGTTCGATCTCGCGGAGACAATCCCCGGTCCTTCTACTGAGAGGCTGAGCCTGGTCGCAAAGGAATGTGGCGTGGCGGTGGTCGCTTCGGTGTTCGAGCGAAGGGCACCTGGCCTGTACCACAATACGGCCGCGATGCTGGACGCAGACGGCTCTCTGCTTGGGATCTACCGGAAGATGCACATCCCGGACGACCCTCTCTATTTCGAGAAGTTCTATTTCACGCCGGGCGACACGGGATTCTTGAATTTCGACACGCGCTTCGGACGTATCGGCACGCTGGTCTGCTGGGACCAGTGGTATCCGGAAGGAGCCAGGCTTTCTGCAATGGCAGGAGCGTCCGTGCTGTTCTACCCCACCGCGATCGGCTGGCACCCATCAGAGAAAGAACAGTTTGGTGAGGCGCAGCGAGACGCCTGGCAGACCATACAGAGATCTCACGCCATCGCTAATGGAGTCTACGTGTGCGCAATCAACCGGATTGGCTTCGAAGGTCCGGCAGAACGCGGTCTGGAGTTCTGGGGCTCTTCATTTATTGCTGATCCCTTCGGACAGGTGCTCGCACACGCTTCGGCCGACAAGGAGGAAATTCTGGTTGCGGAGATCGATCCGGTCCGGATCGATGAGGTTCGCAGGAACTGGCCCTTCCTCCGCGATCGCCGCATCGACGCGTACGCGCCGTTAACCAGCCGCTGGATTGGCTGATGGCTGGGATAGTGGATGCCCTGATGGAATCACGGAAGCCCAGGTACCGGATGCCCGCCGAATGGGAGCCCCACGAGGGAACGTGGCTGGCGTGGCCACATGAGAGGTCAGACTGGCCTGGCAGGTTCTCTCCCATTCCGTGGGTGTACTGCGAAATCGTGCGACATCTGACGCCGCACGAACGGGTACACATTCTCGTGCCGGACGACGAATCCCGGGCCAAAGCACGGCGCATGCTCCGCCAATGCCATGTCGATCTGAACGCCGTCGATTTCCAGATACTGAGGACGAATCGGAGCTGGATTCGCGACTTTGGCCCAATTTTCGTGAACGGCGATGACGGAGAGACTGTTATCACGAACTGGCACTTTAATGGCTGGGCCAAGTACGGCGACTGGCAACTGGATGACGCAGTTCCGTCCCTCGTGGCAGCGCGCCTGGGAATGGTCGAAATTCAGCCGGCGAAGCTCCAGCAGCCTACTTTGGGCAACAAAGAGGACAACACAGAGGACCACAAAGCCATTGTGCTGGAAGGCGGAAGTATCGATGTCAACGGCAAGGGCAGCCTCTTAACCACCGAAGAGTGTCTGTTAAGCGACGTTCAGGCGCGCAATCCCGGCCTGTCGCGGCAAGATCTGGAATCCGTTTTCCGCGATTTTCTTGGTATCCGTAACACGCTGTGGCTGAAAAACGGGATTACTGGAGATGACACCCATGGGCACGTCGATGATCTGGCCCGTTTTACAGATGCTTCTACTGTGGTGATCGCCACCGAGTCCGACCCGCGGGATACCAACTATGAGCCACTGCTGGAGAATCTCCGCCTTTTGAGGGAGATGCGGGACCAGGATGGCACTCCTTTGAGAATTGTTCCCTTGCCAATGCCCGAGCCAGTGTGGTTTCAGGATCAGAGACTGCCGGCGAGCTACGCCAACTTCTACATCGCAAACAACACGGTTTTGGTACCGACGTTCAACGACGTAAATGACCGGCGAGCTCTGGACGTACTCTCAACCGTCTTTCCGGACCGCGACGTCCGAGGTATTCACTGCCTTGATCTGGTGCTGGGTTTGGGCACGCTGCACTGTATGACACAGCAGCAGATCGCGCCTGCTGTCAGGAATGGTGACGCCGGGGCGTGAGCTAACCGAAACCGGGGCGTGAGTTAACCGAAAGAAGATGTGACCAGCGAGAGCAGCCACTTCAGGGGCGAGGACAACGGTTCTGGCCGGGGCGTCACAGCCGGCTCCTGTTGCCTGCCAGCAAGCCAGATTTCATAACTGGCGAGAATAGGACCTGCATCCAGACCGGCGGCAGACGCGTACTGGCGAATGTAGTTCCGGTCGAAAACACCACCAGGCAGTTTCCCGAAATCCTGTTTCTCAATCGCTGCAAGAAAGATGGGGCTGATCTTTGTGGTTTCTGCAATCGAGCCCAACGAAACAGGTGCTGGCCGATGAGCCTGCTTCGGGCTGGTTTTCCTGTTTGCCATTCGCCTCCGTATGCCAGACGCTTCCGCCCGCCAGTAACATCACCGGCTCATACAACGTATGGAACGATCGGAGGATCGGTGCCGGTCGCTTCATAGTACCCCAACTTTGGTTTGCACCGAACGAACCCAAGGTTCGCGAAGTACACTCCCCTTTTAGGTTCCTTGCGAAAGAACTGGAGTTTTTCCGAAATCCTGCTGCTTATTGTCTCTATGGATAATAATGAATTAATGCTTATGGGTTGCTTCACAAAAAAACCTGTTAAGGTGACCGTGGAAGGGAATGGAAGACTTCTTTCCTGCTGATTACAGTGGCGTACGTGCCACTGATTCGCACGATGTACTCCGTCCAACAGTTTCGTAAACAACGGTTTCGACCCGGTTATAGCGTGAGGTTTACTCCATGATGTTTGCCGATAGCAACCCGGCGGCGAGCATCCTGCTTATCGAGGACAACCCCGGCGATGTGCGCCTGATGCGGGAAGCCCTGGCAGGGAATGGCACGTCAAGCAGCCTCCTGGTGATGGAAGACGGTGACCAGGCGCTACGTTTCCTGTTCCGCAATCCGCCATACGCAGATGCGGTTCGCCCCGACCTGATTTTTCTTGATTTGAATCTTCCGCGCAAAGATGGACGCGAAGTTCTGGCCCAGGTAAAGAGCAGTCCGGAACTGCGCAGCATACCCGTCATCATTCTGACCACTTCACAAGCGGAGAGCGACGTTCGTAGTGCCTATGATCACTACGCAAATTGCTACATCCGCAAGCCGGACAATCTCGATCAGTACCTCGATGTAATCCGGGCATGTGAACATTTCTGGCTGCACGTCGTCCGATTACCAGGATGAGTTGGTCAACGCCCTCTGGCGTTTCGGGGCAAACCCGTGTCATGTTCTCCCTACGCTCCATAACCACACGGTTTACCAGAATCTGTGTGACGATAGCGCTTCCGGTACTGGCTGTCCCGGCGGGAGAACTGCTTCGGCCACAACTGGAGCCGACTTTTGAGCCGGTCCTGATTGCTGCAGTTGCCGTCGTGTGCTGGACCTGCGGTCCGTTGTACGCGACCGCTGCCATCTTTTTCTGCGCGGTTCTATTTCTGTACTTCTTCCTGCCGCCTTACTACTCTTTTCAGATATCAGGATTGAATGCAGCCCTGAAATATTGTTTTTTCCTCGGCACAAATGGCCTGGTCGTCGGTCTTATTGCAAATCTTTACAACGCGCAAAAGGCGTTGATCCGTTCCGAGCGGCGCTACCGGAATCTTTCGGAACTGATCCCATTTGGGGGCTGGATCAGCGATGGGAAAGGTTCTATGGAGCACGTGAGCGATTCATTCCTGAGTACTTTCGGCGTGACTCTCAAGGAATGCCTCGGTTCCGGATGGATGAAGCTGATCGTACCGGAACAGCAGAAGCTGGTGAAGTCGGAATGGCAGGAGTGCGTGGCGCACGGTTATTTCTGGGACTTTGAGTACCGCATGATGGGGCGGGATGGCGAGATCCGGGTTGTCCTCAGCAGGGGAGTTCCTGTCAGCGACCCTGCTGGGCGGACAGTTTCGTGGATCGGCATGCACCTGGATGTCACCGAACGAGAGCGCTCCATCGACGAACAGGTTCGACAGGCCCGCGATCTCGCCCGCTTCAACGCCGAACTCGATCAGTTCGCGTATGTATCGGCGCATGATTTGCAGGAGCCTCTGCGGATTATCTCCAGCTATCTGCAACTGCTGAAAAGACGCTATGGCGGCAAACTTGGGAGCGACGCGGATGAGTTTATCAGTTATGCCGTTGAGGGAGCGAACCGGCTTCGTGCGTTGCTTCAGGATCTTTTGTTGCTGCAGAACGTCGGCAAGAGTGCGCGGGAGCGCCGCAAACACAGCCTCTCAGATCTGGTGCACCGTGCTCTCGATAACCTCGGGCAGAGTGCTGCCGACGCCGCGATTTCATATACCGGGCTGCCTGAAGTCAGCTGTGACGACCACGAGTTCATTCAATTGTTCGAGCACATGATCTCAAACGCGATTAAATACGCGCGGGATGGTGTGCCTCCGGAAATCCTGGTCACCGCTGACCGCACTCCCGATGGAGTGACGATTTGCGTAGCAGATAACGGCATCGGAGTGGCACCTGAGTACAGGTACCGCATCTTCGAGATTTTCCAGCGTTTGCACTCCCGCGGTCAATATCCCGGGACAGGCATCGGCCTGGCAATCTGCCGCAAAATCGTCGAAGTCCACGGGGGACGTATCTGGGTTGACAGTGCCACCGGCGAAGGCTCATCCTTCTGTTTCTCTCTTCCCGAGGCTAATTGAAAACAGAGTCCCAATACACTGAGACTATGTATGTGCGTTTGTGCGTCCTTCTGGCTGCAGTCTGTATCGCGGCCCGCGCCCAAACACCCTGCCCACCTACGCCTGTCTACTCCAGATGTGAAATGCTTTTCACTCTAAATCCCGGAGAACAGGCGGCTCACCCCAATCCTTATGTCAGCGTCAGGCTGCAGGTGGAGTTCCGCTCTCCCCGTCACAGAACGTTTCTTCTGCCGGCCTTCTTCAATGGCGATAACGTAATGGTCGTTCGATTTTCTCCGCTGGACGCCGGGGAATGGGAATACAAAGTAAGCAGCAACATTAAGCGCTTTGAGAATCAGGCCGGCAAGCTGACTGCAACCGAAGCACCCTCCACAGGTTTCCTCATTCCTGCAAACGGTCATCACTGGCGGTACACCGAGGGCCAGACCGCCCACTTGTGGATGGGTGATACCAGCTATGCCCTTGCCTTTCTGGAAGATGCTGACTTTCGCTTGACCGTCGATACAAGGGCGGCCCAGAAGTTTAACCACATACGTGCCTACGCGACCGGGCGTGAAGGGTACTACCAGGGTTCGACCTTCCGGGATGCCGATCACCCCGACATTGCTTTTTTCAAGCGCCTTGACGACCGGATCGCTTACAGCAACAGCAAGGGTGTGACCCTCGATTTGATTCTGGGACATGGTGCCGGGCATCTCTCGCGTCTTTTCCCAACCGCGGCTGAGCGGGAGCGGTTCCTCCGCTTCATGATTGCGCGCTACTCGTCATTCGATATCACCTGGCAGCTGATGCAGGAGTGGGAGACTTACCCGGACGGACGTGCGTTGGGCAGCCAAATGGGGCTGTACCTGAAAAATAACGATCCCTACCGCCACCCCCGTTCGACCCACACCGTTGCCACTGCCGGACCGCTCTTTTCTGACGGCTGGATGGATCACATTCTGTACCAGAGCGAGGACATGCAACTGGGCGCGATTGAACATCAGCTGTATCCCGCTCCTGCGGTTAATGCCGGATTTGGCTATGAGAACAGCGGTGCCGGTGCGGAAAGCAGCTCCCACGTTCCTTCCGATGAGTTTCGGAAAAGACTTTGGAACTCATTTATGAATGGCCAGTATCCAACCTTCGGCAACACCGGAACGTACGGAGCTGGCAAACGTGCGGTCGATACGAAGTACCTTGAGTCGCCCGGCGCCCGTGCCATGACGGTGTGGTACGAGCTGATTGCAAGAACACGTCACTGGGAGCTGGAACCTTACTTCGATCTCGATGGCGGGCGGGCAATGGCACTGCCCGGTGTCGAGTACATCGTCTACGCGGAGAAGCCGGCGGGCCCGGTTGAAGTCCGGCTCGAAAAGCACGAATACGACGTCAGGTGGATGGATCCGGCTACCGGAGAAGTTACGCCGCTGAAGCAATTTAAGTCGGATAAGTTCGCTGGCGAGCCTCCGAATCGTGAGCACGACTGGGTTCTGCACATCTCGCGCGACCGACACAAAGAAGGCATGCTCCGTTCGTGGAAATTTGAATCGCGTCCCTTTCTGATGCAGGAGCCTGAGTCCGCAACGACAAAAGTACCGTTTGAGATTGCGGAGCCTGCCTCGGGAGATGTTTCGGTAGCCAACTCGCCCGGTTATTCCGTAAAGCTACGACGTGACACCCGTGGAACACGGAGCATGTTGTATCTGTGGACGGGCGATGTACCTGTGGATCAGGCGGGGTACCGGGTGCTGGGCACTGGACCGGAAGGCAAGTGGAAACTGGACCCCCACGTACTGCGCACCTCGCCCGGTGTTATGAATGTCAGGCTGTATGGGATGAATGCGAACGGGAAAGTTTATCTCACCGATAAGATCTTCACAGTCACGAAGTAGCGCCTCATGTACATACTGGCCCTGGATACCACGGGAACTTCCGGAAGTCTGGCCCTTCAACGCGAGGACGTGCTGCTGGAAGAGGTTCTGCTCTCTGCGCCAGGCGGCTTCAGCACGACTCTGTATAGTGGAATCGCAGACTTGCTTGGGAGACACAATGTAGCACTCAGCAGCATTGACTGCTTTGCTGCAGCGTCCGGGCCGGGGTCCTTTACTGGTGTCAGGATCGGGCTTGCCGCAGTCAAGAGCATGGCAGAGGCTCTGGGTAAGAATGCGACAGGGGTATCAACGCTCGAGGCCTTGGCATGGTACGGCAGCGCCGATTTGCGAGCGTCCGTGTTGGACGCTCGGCGAGGTGAGGTATACGCCGCGGTGTTCCGCGGAAATCTTGAAGTGGTCTCACCGGAAGTGGTAGTCCCGTTCCAATTTTGGGTTTCCACATTGCCACTAGAAGAAGTCGGCGAGTTTATCGGACTGGATCTGCAGCCCTTTCGCAACTCTCTGCCGGCAAGTGCGCTGATGACCGAACGGGGCACCCTGGCTTCCGGAGTTGCGGCAATTGCCCGGACACGCTTATTGCGGAATGAATCAGGCGACCCGGTAACGATAGAAGCTAACTATGTGAAGCGGTGCGACGCGGAGGTGCTCTGGCAGCAGGCGAACTGAGCCGGACAGAAGCACCCCGTGCCACTGGTGTCCAGGGTATACTGCAGTTGAACTTTCCTACCTACCCTTTCCCAGTGGCCACAGACCTGATTGAAATCGATTCCTTGAACCCTGACGTAAAGGCAATCACGAGAGCATCCAGGTTGATCAGGCAGGGAGGCGTGATAGCCGTTCCGAGTGAAGCCCTGTATACGCTGGTAGCGGACCCCATGAATCTGCAGGCAGTCGGACGCGTTTTTAAAGCGAAAGGTCGGGAAAACACGCGATCGCTACCGATTCTTGTTCCCGACATTATCGTGGCCGAGGAGTTAGCATCTGAAGTAAGCTCCAGATTCTTTTTGCTGGCACGCCACTTCTGGCCTGGGCCATTGACGATTATCGTTCCGGCTGCTTCGAAGGTGCCATTAAAGGTCACAGGGATGACGGGTCGCCTGGGCTTAAGGCACTCCAGTTCCCCAACTATCCAGAAGTTACTCGAAGCGGTGGGACAGCCCCTGATCGGAACCAGCGCAAATCTATCGGGCAAGCCTACCAGTAAGACTGGAATTGAGGTGTTTGCGGCAATGGATGGGGCGGTCGATCTGGTGCTCGATGGAGGCATCTGTGCTGGTCAGGGTGCCACCACAGTTGATATTACGGAGCCTTATTGGAGATTGATAAAAGAGGGTGCCGTCCTGGAGCGGGACGTGCAGGAGTGCCTGAAAGGGTCCTGAGATGAACTGGCCTGCGGTGGCTTGTTTTTATCTGACAGGAGCTACGATGCTGGGAGCTTTCGGTGCGCATGCTCTGAAGGACCGCCTGGATGAGTATTCCCTTGGAGTCTGGGAGAAAGCGGTGTTCTACCACTTCATCCACGCTCTGGGCCTGCTAGTAACACCTTTGCTGGCAAAGACGGAGCTGATCGGGCAAGCGGCCGCACAGCGTGTTTGCTGGTTCCTTGCCACTGGTGTATTGATCTTCTCTGGCAGCCTTTATACTCTCGCGTTCACCGGAGTTCGGGCGGCCGGTGCCCTAGCCCCTGTGGGTGGCACTTTGTTCTTGTTTGCTTGGACCATGCTTGGCTGGAATCTGGCTCGCGGCCGGCGTTAAACCTGCTTTACTCTCCGACTATCGAAAATCTGGCTTTGACCAACTGCCAGTCAGGCAGCTCGTAAGATCGTAAATTCGTCTTCACGGTCGTCGATAAATCCTTCGAGTCGAATGGGCCCAGAGTAGGCAGATTGACTGGAACGACAAAAAAGTCGCGATCTCCGGATCCCAGCCGCACTTGCAGCTTCAGGTCGGGAAGGTCCGCGGGCGAGTGATTCACCACCACGAAATCAATCTTGACCTTGCCTCCTGCAGCCTCCTGGATACGCACTCCCGTCACCTCGAGATGCTTCGTCAAGGGATTAGAGCCTGTTGAGGCTGCGACCGGTGCTTCGAGTTGGGCATCTGCCGCCGTGGCGCTTGTGGCAGAACCTCGCTTGGGCAAGATCCAGATATAGAGAATCGCGAGGAGCGCGACAATACCGAGGGCCGCTCCAAGTGCAACCAGTGTAGGCGACGTGCTTCGCGCGGGCACAGCCGCTGGCGCATACATCCCCGCAGTAGAACGGTACGGCTCAGGGGTTGGTGTTTCCTGGCGGGGTTCAGTCAGGACGTATTGACTCTGTGGGACGTACTGAGTCGGCGCGATGTACTGATTCTGCGGGATGTACGCTGGCTGCTGAGGCGGCAGCGGAGCTTGTGGAGGCTCAGGGTCAGGCGCTGGCCTTACAGGCTGCGTGACCTGCACGGGCGGCGCTGTCGATGCGGTGCTGTTGCGTACCGGCGCAGGAATATCCTGTACCAGGGGTGTTTGGGCATTCGCAGCGGCACAGCGCGGACAATCGCTGTAAGACGGAGGTACCTCGCTACCACATTTCGGACAGATCCACGTAAACATTGGTCTTTATCGTATCTCGCTAGTTCCGCTGGCGGCGGCACGCTTCAAAATCCCGACCCGGTCCAGGAAAGCACTTGCGAAGCAAAGTTCTTCGTCTGGACTGGCCCCACTCGCTCGAAGAGCAGCTTTGACCTGCTCGGCTGAGATGTTGCCCAGCCGGGATACAAGCCAGCGCAGGTCGCTGCGCGTCACATCCCGGCCGAAGTTCTCGTAATGCTGTCCCCGAAAGCCAAACAACAATCTACCGTCTTTATGTTCGCGAAGAAAGTCTCCGGACTGACGCCGGTAGTCGTTGCAATTCCAGTTGCTCCGTCCCCACCCAAACAGATGTCCCCAGGATCCAAGACTTTGACCCCAGTCCACAACAAAGTAGACGTTGACTGTCTCACCGTTGGTTTCGAACCTCAGGATGCCAGTGTTGCTTCCTAAACTCGCATTCCGCGCATCTTTGTTATCCCAGTCCGAGAGCAGCATCACTAAAACACGAAGAGCCCTGAGTTCCGGAGTTGCGGAAAATTCATTGGCCCACCAGAGCCAGCCGTTTCCATCCAGAAACCGGGCGTTGCTGTCCCGCAGTTCAAAAGCCGCATATGTGAAGGTGCCGTCACGTTGAATGAAACCCGAAGCACGTCGCAGCGGCCACTGCACGCCTACGATCGTTCCCTGCCTGAGAAAACAAATGGCATCGGCATAATAGCCCAAAGCCGACACCAGCCTCGTAGCAAACGCATCGGCTCTTCCCTCCGGTCCTCCTTTCACCTGCCACGTACGGCCACTCGCGTCCTGTACCAGAACTTTGGGACTGTTACCACTGAGTTCCTCGCGAATAAAGCGGAACGGTGCCTGGGGCTCTGAAACATTTCGGGCAGGCTTTGTGAAGTCGACTTGCTCCACCGGTGTGCCGGGGTCTGACCATAGCAAAGAAACTGCTGCGGCGAAAACAGAAAATACAACACTCATAGGGCATTGATTGGACACCTCTGGATGCGACCGATTACACGCCTTAAGACATGTCACGGAGTGGAACTGTCATCGTCATCACTAAGTCTTCATGATTGCCGCATGACCCGAAGTTGGCCCGGAACACGCGTTTGTCAATGAGTCGGTTGTCAAACGAAGTGAGTCTGAAACTGCTGAGTTTCGGTTCGCATCTATTCAAACAGCAGGCTCGAGGCCGGGTGCATTGCCTGCATGCTGCCCGGTGAAAGGAGCACAGAATGACTCGCTTTGTGAATACCATAGTTTCCTCGGTTGGCTCTTCCTGGTGCCAGCTGATGCATCCTGATCCAATGTGGCCGGTTAATGGGCAGTATCAATGCCGCGTGTGCCTTCGTAAGTATCCTGTGGCCTGGGAACAGGCCGAAGAGGTCCATGTACATAGCGGTCCGGCCGTAGCGAAAGGGATTGCCCCTGTACCTGCGTCCACATCCGTGAATTAACGCGCTCCTGTCTGTCGCGACTGCTATCCGTTGCCGGGTAGCAGCGCGTCCGATCGCAATCAACTGGCAAACGCTGATAAGCTTGCGACATATGCAGGCCGCATCAGCGAATGTGCAAAAGACCAGTCCTGTTTACGACGTGGTCGTCATCGGCTCCGGAGCCGGTGGCGGCACAATCGTCCAGGTGCTGACCAAACTGGGCGTCAGTGTCGCGCTTCTCGAAGCGGGACCTATGCTGAATCCAGCGAAAGATTACAAAGAACACAAGTGGCCATCTGACTATGAGCACCGTGGTGCGCTTGAAGGTGGCATCTACAGCGAAGAAAAGCACGCCCCCTTTTCGTTTTTCAGCGCTCCTAATGGTTACTGGAGTATTGAAGGCGAGCCGTATACAGTGGCGGCTGGCAGTGAGTTTCGCTGGTTCCGGTCGCGGATCCTCGGCGGACGAACGAATCATTACGGCCGCATCTCTCTCAGGTTCGCTGACTACGATTTCAAACCCTACACCCGGGACAGTATCGGCGCGGACTGGCCGATCTCTTACGAAGACATCGCTCCCTACTACGACAAAGCAGAAGCTTTTATAGGTGTCACCGGTACGCGGGAGAACATCAGAAGCGCGCCCGACGGTGTGTTTCAACCGCCACCGGCCCCGCGCGTGCACGAGGTTCTGATCAAGAAAGCCGGCGACAAGCTCGGCATTCCTGTGATCCCCGCGCGAATGGCGATCCTGACCAAAGCGACGAATGGTCGAGCCGCATGCCATTACTGCGGCCAATGCGGTCGCGGGTGCGTTACGGCTTCGAACTACTCGTCCAGCCAGGTTCAGATCATGCCGGCGTTGAAAAGCGGAAAGCTCAAGATTTTTCCGAATGCCATGGCGCGGGAGCTGATCACGGACGGACCAGGCAAAGTAACTGCTGTCTCCTATATCGACAAGGCCACGCGAACGGAAAAACAGATTCGCTGCCGCGCGGTGGTTCTTGCAGCCAGCGCCTGTGAATCTGCTCGGATATTGATGAACTCCCGCGGTCCTGGCTTTAGCAATGGGCTGGCGAACAGTTCCGGCGTTGTCGGCAAATACCTCACGGACTCCACCGGGTATGGACTTAGCGGATATATTCCAGCCCTTGAGGGGATGCAAAAGCATGACACAGACGGCTTCGGTGGTATGCACGTTTACATCCCGTGGTGGCTATGGGAGAAACAAAGCCAGATTGGTTTTCCCCGCGGGTATCACGTCGAAATAGGCGGAGGATACGGGATGCCAGTCGCTGGCTCCTTTCACGGGTCGTGCCGCCAACACGAAGGCTATGGAAAACCGCTGAAAGAGTTCATTCGGCATCGTTACGGCACGACTGTCGGTCTGTCCGGACGCGGGGAGATGATTCCTAACAAAGACACGTTCTGTGAGATCGACTCCGATGTTGTGGATCGCTACGGTATCCCAGTTCTCCGGTTTCACTTTAAGTGGACCGATGCGGAAACCAAACAGGTGCGCCACATGCACCAGACTTTTTCGTCGATTATCGAGGCTATGGGTGGAACCGTCCTCGGTCTGCGAAATCCGGAACGGGAGTCGTCCGGTATCTCAGTAGGCGGGACTATCATCCACGAACTCGGGACCATTCGAATGGGGAACGATCCCCAATCGTCGGCATTAAACAAATATTGTCAGGCACATGATGTCAAAAATCTGTTCGTGGCCGACGCTGCGCCTTTTGTCAGCAATCCCGATAAGAATCCAACGTTAACGATTTGTGCGCTTGCGTGGCGCACGGCAGAGTATCTGGCTGAAGAAATGAGGAAGGGAAATGTCTGAAACAAGGCGGGAGATCCTCAAGAATATTGCAATGGCGGTGACGCTTGCGGGAGTACCGGCCGACGCGGCGCAGCACGTGCATCATGCGGCTGCCGAAGCAAAGTCGGCGGGCGGCGGGAAATACACTCCCAGGCTGCTGAATGCCCATGAGTTCGAGACTACAAAGCGTCTGGCTGAGCTGATTATCCCGGCCGACGAAGCCTCTGGCAGCGCGGTCGAAGCAGGTGCCCCTGAGTTCATTGACCTTATCGGTGCGAACAATGAGGCGCTTGGCACGGAGATTGTGGGTGGCCTTGCATGGCTCGATCGCGCGATGGAAAAGCGCGGCGGCAAGCAATTCATTCGAAGCACACAGGCTGAGCAAACCGCAATGCTGGACCAGATTGCCTTCCGCAAGAATTCCACTCCCGAACTCCAACCCGGAATTGTATTTTTCGACTGGATCCGCCGTCTCACGACGGACGCGTTCTACACGAGCCAGATTGGAGTTAAAGACGTAGGTTACGTGGGCAACAAAGGCATGACGAAGTTTGAAGTGCCACTAGTTGCAATCGAATATGCTGTAAAACGCAGCGGACTCTGATGCTTGTTCGACTAAAGTGCGCTACTCTGGAGGTTCTGAAGCAATGAGCGCACAAGAGACTCCAATTAAGCCGCAGCCAGCCGATCTGTACAAGGCACAGTACATCGGCAGCGGAACCTTCCTGATCAAGAAACCAAAGCGAAACGGTCGCAAGACCAACCAGTCCCGGGTGAAGAACAAAAGACGCGGACGCATCTAAAAGCTCTGCTAAACTGTCTGAGTAACCCAAGCAGGGGCGCGTAGCTCAACTGGCAGAGCAACTGACTCTTAATCAGTAGGTTGAAGGTTCGATTCCTTCCGCGCTCACCACCTCAATTCTGTTCTCCATCTAATCTCTCTTTCATCTTCAAGTTAACGTCTGAGGGGTGAAGTCGCTTTACCTGGACGTCCCCAATTGCATATCAGACCGGTGGATCTGTGCATCGCTGTCGGCCAGAAGCCGTTCTTTACGGGCGAGGCTAAGATCATAGTCGGTCATGACACGCACAAGTTGTTTGAAGTTCAGCGTGGGTCGCCACTGAAACAACTTCTCCATTTTGGAGGCGTCACCGACCAGATGGTTCACTTCTGTGGGCCGGAGATACTGTGAATCGAATTGAACGTGCTTACGCCAGTCCAGGCCGAGATGCCCAGCAGTTTCATCGAGGAAATCACGAACCGTGTGCGCCTTTCCTGTGGCGACGACATAGTCACCTGGCTCGGGACCTTGCAGCATGCGCCACATAGCCTCAACATAGTCGCCGGCATAGCCCCAATCACGTTTCGCATCCAGGTTTCCGAGGACCAGTGTGTCTTGCAAACCCATCTTGATTCGAGTTAATGCACGCGTGATCTTGCGGGTGACAAACGTCTCACCTCTGCGTTCTGATTCGTGATTGAAGAAGATACCGTTGCACGCGAAGATGCCGTAAGCTTCCCGGTAATTGACTACATACCAGTGAGCGGCGACTTTCGCTACTGCATACGGACTGCGGGGATAGAACGCTGTTTGCTCGGTCTGGGGCGGTGGCGCTGCTCCAAACATCTCAGAACTCCCAGCCTGGTAAAGCTTCACTTGCTTACCTACCCACGCAGAGTAGTCGCGAACGGCTTCCAGCAGGCGAAGCGTTCCTATTGCGATTACATCCGCCGTATACTCTGCCTGATCAAAGCTGATGCGGACGTGAGACTGTGCCCCGAGATTGTAGACCTCATCCGGCTGAACCCGATCCAGCAATCTCCGCAAGGAGCCCCCATCGGTAAGATCTCCGTGGTGAAGAAAGAACCGGTTGTCAGGATCGTTCGGATCGGCGAAAAGATGATTGATACGTTCCGTATTGGTCGTTGAGGCGCGCCGGATTAGCCCATGTACCTCATATCGCTTCGACAGCAATAATTCGGCCAGAAACGAACCGTCCTGTCCCGTTACACCTGTGATTATTGCTTTTTTCAAATGATGGACCCAGTAGAAACTGACATTCCGACCTGCAAGCGCGTGGCGAAATCTGTCAGATCATTGCTCAAGTAACGGAACCGGCGATACAACCCTGATAAGCCGAGAGTACCTCAGAAACGGTGCCGTCCATCATCAACTGTCCGTGGTCGAGCCAGAGGGCCCGGTCGCACAACTCTGTCAGGATCGACGGTGCATGAGAAACACACAGGAGGGTCTTCCCGGCTCGCCGCAACAGGTGAATACGCTCAAAACACTTTTCCTGAAAGGATCGATCACCAACGGCAATGACTTCATCAACAATCAGGATATCCGGATGCAGATTCACAGCAACGGAAAAAGCAAGCCGCATAGACATGCCGGACGAGTAAGTTTTTAAAGGCTCGTCGATGAACTCGTCAAGTCCCGAAAACTCTACGATAGTGTCAAAAGCCTCATTTGTCTGTTTCTCGGTAAGTCCGAGCAGTGCTGCATTGAGTCTGATATTTTCGCGGCCAGTCAGATCAGGATGAAATCCAGAGCCCAATTCCATGAGAGCTGCGACCCGCCCGGTGATTTCCATACGTCCCGAGTCGGGCGGCGCCAGTCCTGCCACAACGCTGAGAAGGGTGCTCTTGCCTGCTCCGTTTCGACCGATAATCGCGACACTCTCGCCAGAGTTGACAGTGAATGAGACATCCCTAAGCGCTAAGAACTTCTCTCGCTCCTGCTGACCGCGCTTGCTCCACCACGCTTTTATGTAGTCGCGCATCAACTGCTGCCCACCACGCCGGTGGAAACTCTTGCAGACCTTGTCGCACCAAATTCGCTGCATACGCTATAGGTGGTTGTAGAAACCGCGGGCAAGCCGGCGAAAGCTAAACCACCCTACGATAAAGACAGCCACAGACACAATAAAAAGTTTAACCAGCAGCAACGGTGGAGGAGCCTGCGCCTGCAAGATTACATACCGCATCGCAAGCACCAGCGCGGCCACAGGATTGAACTGATAAACCTCTTTATACTGCTGGGGAATTATATCGAAAGAGTAGAAGATGGGCACCAGCCAGAACAGAACGAGGTTCGCGGACTCAACGATGTACCTGGTGTCTCGGAAATACACATTGAAGCCAGAAAACAGCAGAGACAGACCGCATACAAATACGATCTCCATCGCCCACACGAGGGGGAGCCAGGACCACTGAAGATTGGGAGAGACTCCAGCCAGCAAAGCAATAACAACTAACAGGCAAATTTGAATCAGGAGATGAACGCAATTTCCAAGAACCGTGGCGATAGGAAAATCGCGGAATCGTTCGCTATACTAGAGTCTCACCGCACTTGTCGAGGCAC